>JBEKZG010000329.1:0-4886 GCA_049510095.1 Occallatibacter sp. | reverse complement strand
TGCGGCATCTTTGCGATTCCTGCCGGAAATGCGATAAACGTGCGAACCACCGGCAACAGGCGCCCCAGCAGCACCGTGATTGACCCGTACTTGTTAAAGTATTCCGTCATGCGGTCCAGGTCGTGGTGGCTCATCAGCACCCAGCGGCCATACCGCTCCACCAGCGGACGCCCGCCCTTGGCCCCAATCCAGTACGCCACCACCGACCCCAGGTTGCAGCCGACAGCACCGGCTGTCGCCGCAAGCCATAGATTCATGTGCCCCAGGTAAACCACATAGCCGGCAAACGGCATAATGATCTCCGACGGCAGCGGAATGCACGCCGACTCAATTCCCATCAGCGCCACAACACCCGCGTAACCGCCGGCATCAATCACATGGGTAACGAACAAAACCAGGAAGGAAATAATCTTTTCACTCATGCTGGATCGAGTATATCGATTGCACGTGGCGTTCTTGCCGCTTTGCCCCAAGTCCGGCTTCGGTGTCCGCGTTTTCCGCCATTTTCCTGGATTTCTTTGAGGTTCTTTAACGGTAGTGACTTGGTTTATAGTAGTGACCTTGGCCTGAGAGTATTCTGAAGGGGGCTATTAAGTGGCAAGAAAATATTCCATGCGTTGCTCCATCGCGCGCACCCTTGACATCATCGGCGACCGCTGGACCATCCTCATTCTCAGAGATCTCTTCCTGTACCCCACCCGTCGATTCCAGGATCTGGAATCCAGTCTTCCCGGCCTCACTCCCAGCGTCCTCTCCTCGCGGATCAAGGAGCTTACGGCCCACGGCATTTTGACCAGCCGTCTCTATGCCCACCATCCTCCGCGCCCTGAATACCTGCTCACACCCAAAGGCCGCGCACTCAACCCAATCCTGATTGCCATGAAGGCCTGGGGCGAGCAATATGCAGCCTCCCCGCCCGCTGCCGCAAGCCTGCAGAGCGACCTTAGGCCGTGAGTGCGTCTCAACATCCGCATACCCGCTTTGCTACCATAAGGAGTTCCCAATCGAGGTGCGTCCCTTGCCCGAGTTCCCCCCCGTCCCGCTCACGCTTGAAGGCTCCAGCCTCCTCCACCAGTTCTTTCGCTTCGACTGGAAGGCTTGGCGCGCCGCTCCCGGCGCCGATCGCGAACGCATAGCGGCCGAAGCGGTCGAGTCGCTCGAGGGCCTGGAACGGACCAATCCCAGCGCGCCCATCCACACCGCCCTCTTCTCCGAACTCGGCCACAAAGGCGACCTGATCCTCGTCCACTTCCGCGACTCGCTCGAAGCTCTCAATCAAGTCGAACTCGATCTCTCCCAGACAGAGTTCTACGACTTTCTTACGCCCGTCCACTCCTACGTTTCGGTTGTAGAACTGGGCCTCTACGAGTCCACGCGCAAGACTTACGAAGCCGCCTCGGCCAAGGGTTTCGAACCACATTCCGCCGAGTGGAATGCCGAAATTGCAGCGTCTCTCAAGCGAGGCGCGGAAGCCATGGCGCCACGCCTCTTCCCTTCCATCCCCGACACAAAATACCTCTGCTTCTACCCCATGGACCGCAAGCGCGGTGAGCACGTGAACTGGTATATGGTGCCTTTTGCCGAGCGCCAGCGCATGATGCATGAGCACGGCCTGATCGGCCGCCGCTACGCCGGTGAGGTGAAGCAGATCATC
Organism: Occallatibacter sp.; assembly: GCA_049510095.1. Classification (GTDB taxonomy): domain Bacteria; phylum Acidobacteriota; class Terriglobia; order Terriglobales; family Acidobacteriaceae; genus Telmatobacter. Next base: position 3,232 of record JBEKZG010000329.1, on the reverse strand, counting down.
TCCGGCTCCATCGGCATGGATGATTGGGAGTGGGGCGTGGACCTCTTCGCCGAAGACCCGGTGATCTTCAAAAAGCTCATCTACGAGATGCGCTTCGACGAAGTCAGCGCCGTCTACGCGCTCTTCGGCCAGTTCTATATTGGCGTGCGGCTGCCGGTTGATAAACTTACCAACTGGCTCGAGGGTAAGCTCTAGACGGGGCTTGCAGAAGTAAGGTATATTTGCCTTACACAAGAGAGGGGAGCCCGGTGCCCACGCTTACGATTACCGCCAAGGGTCAGATCACCTTGAAGCAGGAACTGCTGCGACATTTGAACATCGCGCCTGGCCAGAAGGTTGAGGTCGAAAAGCTCCCTGACGGCAGGCTTGTCGTCGCTCCAGCCACGCCGACCGGCTCTATTGATGACTTTATTGGCTCCTTGGCCAATAAAGGCGGGATCAAGCTCTCCATCGAAGAGATCAAAGAAATAACCGAGAGGGCATGGGCCGGCGAACGGTGATCGTTGCGGTTGACACTAACATTCTTCTGCGCGCCGCAGTCCGCGACGAGCTCCGCCAAGCGCATTCTGCCGCTCACCTGCTCCGGTCAGCGGACCGAATTGCAATTCCGCTTGTAGCCCTCTGCGAATTCGCTTGGGTCATGCGAAACGGCTACAAAAGGCCGGCCGCAGAAGTCGCAACCTCGATACGTTCACTCGTTAACAGCGCGAAAGTTATCGTGGATCGCTCCGCCGTCCAGGCTGGTTTAGAACTTATTGACGCAGGCGGAGATTTCGCCGACGGCGTCATCGCCCACGAAGGCTCCTGGCTCGGTGCCGAGGAGTTCGTCAGCTTCGATAAGCAAGCCGTAAAATTACTCAGGTCACAAGGCAAGTGCGCCCGCCTTCTCGCCTGAAAGTGGAAACTAAATGCGCTTCGCCGAAGTCTACGCCCTCTTCGGCCAGTTCTACATCGGCGTCCGGTTACCCATCGAGAACCTCACCAGTTGGTTCGAGGGCAAGCTCCAACTCACATAGGATTTGCCGCAGTTGCGTTCGCCTCCACGTCGATCTCGATCGCGACGTCCGGCCCCTTGGGGTTCGGCCCCAGTTCCATCAGATTGTCGCGCGTCATGCCAAAGTCCCCGCGTTTCACTGCCGCAGTTGAATGAAACGACGCGCGAGCCGGCTCGCCCGCAGGCGTATCCGGAAACAAGCCCTTGAACCTGAACATCAGCGGCACAACTTTGGTCACACCGCGAATCGTCAGCGTGCCATCCATCACCCACTCCCCGTCAGCGGCCCGCTTGATGCCGCGCCCGCGATACGTCATCGCCGGGAAATCCTTCACATCGAAAAAATCCGGGCCGCGCAAGTCTTCGTCGCGCTGGCCATTCTGCGTGCTGATGCTTGCCGTGTCAATCGAAATATCCACTGCGCAATCCGCCGGATCTTTCGCCGCCGTGATGGTCCCCGTTACCTTGTCGAACCTTCCCCGCACCAGCCCGACGATATGGTGCCACGCACCAAAATAAGCAAAACTATGGGTTGGGTCCACCTTGTAGGCCCCTGCCGACGGCAGCGGCGGCAATCCGGGCGTCGCAGTTGCCCCTTTCGCCGAGTCCAAAGTAATCGTGACAAGTCCGCAAATCATGAGAGCCAAAACCCCCGCAGCGCTCTTGACCATTCCGTTCTCTATCCGCATAGTTCCGCCTTTCGCTCCTCGTTTGCCTTCAGGGTGCAATGCATTTCTACCTGCTTCGGCACGGAAAGTCCTGAATCTGGTCTGAAACTCTCTGAAAAGTCCTGAATCGCCGCGGAACTCAATCGAAAGCGCCGCTGCTACAATCGGAGACACTTCGCGACTGCCACATGACAGAGAGCCTTCATCCCTCCAACACAGAACGCTCAGCGTCCGCGGCGCTGCGCATCGGAGCGTGGCGTTTCAATCCCGCTTCCGGCGAAATCTCACGCGAAGGCGAACACCTTCGCCTTGAAGCGCGAACGTTACGCCTGCTTCTCTGTCTCGCCGAGCATCCCGGCGATATTGTCAGCGTCGATGCCCTGCTCGATCAGGTCTGGACCGGTGTCAACGTCTCTCCAGATTCCGTCTACCAGGCTGTGGCTTCACTCCGCCGTCTGCTCGGCGACGACCCTCGCCAACCTGCTTACATTGCCACGGTGCCGCGCCTTGGTTACCGCATGGTCGCAGAGGTCAGCCCATGGGTGGATTCCCCGACTACAAATTCCTCCGCCCCATCGCTTCCAATAGCCTCGCAGAATGCCCCCAATCAGCCCGTCGGGCTCAGCGCCGTTCAACCTTCGAGCGGCGCGCACCCTCCCGTTCGCCGCCGTCTCGGCCCTCTTGCGGCCACTTTCGTAATGGTTTCTCTTGCCGTCACCGCAATCTATTTCTTGCACACCCGCATTGCGGAGCCCCTCCCGGCCCCCTCCGTTCCTGCCACGCCGCAGAACTCCGTAGCCGTCCTGCCGTTTCTAGATTTGACGGAGGGCATGAAGAACGAGGAATTCGCCGACGGCATCACTGAAGAACTGATCGATAAGCTCAGCAAAGTTCCAGGTCTTCAGGTTCCGTCACCCACTTCCTCGTTCTATTTCAAAGGCAAGCAGGTCCCCGTCGCAGACATTGCCAAATCGCTGCACGTCGCTTACGCGCTCGACGGCAGCCTCCGCAAGTCAGGCACATGGGTACGTGTCGATGTCCGTTTGTTGCGCGCCGACAACGGCTTCATCGTCTGGTCGGCGACCTACGACCAGCCAATGAGCGACATCCTCACCATCCAGGACGACATCGCCGTCAAAGTAACGAAAGCCCTGAAGCAATCCATCGCAACCACAAATTCCAATAGCCCTCGATGAAAGCCGAGTCTTATGCCAGGCGCCAAGTCCGCAGGTAAGTTGTCAATCAAAAAGTCTCCGCGCACTGCTTCCACAAAGCCAATTGCGGCCGCTTCCCGATCCAGATCCAGATCGACCGCGCGCGGCGACCTTGCCCCCGACCGCGTCGCGGCTATCCTCAAAGCACTCGACGAAGCCTATCCAGAAGTGAAGTGCGCTCTTGACCACACCTCACCCTGGGAACTGCTCGTCGCCACTATCCTCTCCGCCCAATGCACAGACGTCCGCGTCAACATGGTCACGCCGGCCTTGTTCAAGCGTTTCCCCCCCCCCGCTGCCATGGCCAAAGCGGCCCTGCCCGAGCTTGAATCCCTCATCCGGACAACCGGCTTCTT
>JBEKZG010000328.1:0-4902 GCA_049510095.1 Occallatibacter sp. | reverse complement strand
CGTACCAATCAGCGCCGCGGAGGTCTCTGGCGCCAACCGATTACCGCCGAAATTCGCCCGCACCGTCACAACAAGGAAGACAACCACCGCCACGATGATTGCAATGTTTGCTATTTTGTCAAGATGCTTCATTTACCCTCCAGAACCGGAAGCGATGCGACTGGAATTACTAATATGGAAGCGGCCCAGAGTATGCGGCAATTAATCTCCGTTGTCAACGACATTTGCGCTAGGGGTCAATTTAGAGCGGAGGGTAACCAGTTTTATTTACTAATGAATTATCAGAAGACATCGCTGCTATTTTCGTCTGAACGTAACTACCCACTTAGTTCCAAAGTTGTATGCATTTCAAGGGGTGCGTTTGACGCCCAGCAGGTGGAGGCCGCGAACCCTCTTTCCCCGATAGATCAGCCAGGAGACCTTGACAATGTGATCGAGGTGGGCGGCTCACAGGACCAGAGGGCAGAAACTCGCCTAAGCAAGAAGACGCCGTCAGGCGGCGGCGCGGAGGGTCCAACTGAGGTTGTCGTGATTCTGCGGTGGGGAGTTAACCCTTCGCGATTTTGCCGCTCTTGATGCAGCTGGTGCACACTCTGATCCGCTTAGGCGCGCCATTGACCAGCGCCTTGACCGCCTGCAGATTCACATTCCAGCGACGCCGCGTAACGTTATGCGCGTGAGAAATGTTGTTGCCAAACTGCGGGCCTTTCCCGCAAACATCACATACCTGTGCCATGACCTAGCTCCAAATCCTTTTTGCGTCTTGTTGCGCGGCATTTCCGCCGCCGTCCGCGTGGCGCAATAATCAGCCTGCTGGCCGAATCCTCAGTATAGCGCGAATCGAATCCCATTCCAAGTTCGACTGCGGGAACCAAAGAAACTCCAACTGCGGGTGCAGCGTTAGTCTCACATCGGATTGGTGCTGAGATTCTCTACTGATTGGGCCGGAGCTGCCCAGCCGCTTGAAGGACTTTTCCCGATCGGTATTGAGCGGGACTGGCTGCTCCCCTATAATGGATTCTCCCGCCTTACGGCAGAACCTACCCCGCAGATTGCAACCTATGGAGAAGCTATGTCCCTGATTCAGTTCACACGGAACTACTCTGACCACTCGACCGACAAGGGCTACCAGTTTGAGTTTTTCTGCGACCGGTGCGGCAATGGCTACCGGTCGGAGTACAAGGCGTCGGCCTTGGGCATGGCTGACAGCGCGCTGCGCGTGGCCGGGTCGCTGTTCGGCGGCGTGCTGGGCAGGGCGGCCGGTTCGGCTTACGAGATTGAGCGCGCCATACAGGGGCCGTCCCACGACCAGGCTTACCGCGAGGCTATTGGGGAAGCGAAGGTCAATTTCCGCGAGTGCCCGAAGTGCAGCCGCTGGGCGTGCGTGGCCACCTGCTGGAACGAGGCGCGCTTGCTTTGCTATGACTGCGCGCCCAACGTGCAGACGGAACTGGCCGCGGCGCTGGCGCAGACCACCGTGGAACAGTTGCGGCAGAAGGTGCAAGAGCAGGATTTGACGAAGGGCATGGATTGGACGACGCCGACCACAGCGCTGTGCCCGTCGTGCGGGGCGCATACGCAGGGGAGCAAGTTCTACGGAGTGCGGCAAGCCGATGCACGCCGCGGGCGCCTGCGGGAAGTGCGGGGCGGAGTGCGCGCCGGGCACGAAGTTTTGCCCCGAGTGCGGGAATAAGCTGGGTTGAGACGGCTGCGTGTGGGCGGGAAATCGCCGCCTTTCCGCGAATATGCTGCGCGCATTTTTTCGCCGTGGGGGTCTCGGTTGATGAAAAAGCTCATTCTTGTGCGGATGATTGGGTTGGTGTGCCTGCTTGCCTTTTTGGCTTGTGCGGCTGGTGGTTGGGCGCAGGGCGCGGGCGGCGGCGTGGCTGTGGGCGCGCAGTATGACACTACGCATGTTTATGTGGCTTCCGAAAGAGAAATGGACGGGCTGGCAGAGAGTTTTACCGCGGTATTCGGGGGGAGCGCGGGGCCGCGCGGGGTGGCCAATGTGACTCCAGTGGCTAGCAGAACGAAGTGGGAGCCGGTGAGGACGCCGGTGGGGTCGCTTTCTGTGTTCGCGTTTGAGACGGCGGCGCCTTATCCGTTTGGCGAGGAGCGGACGGGATACCTGGTTACAGACATGGACGCGGCGGTTAAGGCTGCGCGGGCGGCTGGGACAGCGGTGGTTGTGGCTCCGTTCAGGGACCCGATAGGGATGGATGCAATTGTGGAGTGGCCGGGCGGGGTGAAGATGCAGCTCTACTGGCACTTCAAGGCACCGTCGAGTGGGCCGCTGGAGACGATTCCGGAGAACCGGGTGTATGTGCCGGCGGAACGGGCGGATGAGTTTGTGCGGGATTGGGTGCAGTTTGCGGGCGGGACTGTCGTGGAAGACTTGAAGCAGGCGGACGGCGGGGCGATTGGGCGCGCTGGGGAGAGTTACCGGCTGATCCGGATTGCGTCGGGATTTGGGAAGATGGTGGTGCTGGTGACGGATGGGCACTTGCCGTATCCGTTTGGGCGGGAAACGACCGGGTATGAGGTGAAGGATCTGGATGCGACGCTGACGAAGGCTCAGACGGCGGGGGTGAAGGTGCTGGCAGGGCCGTTCGCGGGGGATGGGCGGAAGTCGGTGGTGGTGGAGTTTCCGGGCGGGTATGTTGCGGAGATTCACGCATTGAATGCGCATTGAGGACAGTTTTCCGGAACGCGCGGGAGATTAGAAAATGCCGGATGTGTTGACGAGTGGTTCTGATTTGGCGGAGTGCTGGCCGGAGTTGCGGCTGGAGGACTGGAAGGACACCTACGCCACGCTGCATATGTGGACGCAGATTGTGGGGAAGGTGCGGCTGGCGCTGACGCCGGTGATGAATCACTGGTGGAATGTTCCGCTGTATGTGACGGCACGGGGGCTGACGACTTCGCGAATTCCGTATGGGGAACGGTCTTTTGAGATGCGGTTTGATTTTTTGCGGCATGAGCTGGTGCTGGAGACTAGCGACGCGGTTGTGAAGACGCTGGCGCTGGGACCGCGGACAGTGGCGGACTTCTATGCGGACGTTTTGAAGATGCTGCGGGGGGCGGGGATTGAGGTGAAGATCTGGCGGATGCCGGTGGAGATTCCCGATCCGATTGCGTTTGACGAGGACCGTGTTCATGCGGCGTACGACGCGGAGGCGGTGGGACGGTTCTGGCGGATTTTGTTGTCAGTGGATTCGGTGTTTGGGCGGTTCAAGGCGGAGTATGTGGGCAAGTGCAGCCCGGTGCATTTTTTCTGGGGGAGCTTTGATTTGGCGGTGAGCCGGTTTTCGGGGCGGCGGGCTCCGGAGCGGCCGGGGGCGGATGCGATGACGCGCGAGGCGTATTCGCACGAGGTGAGCAGCGTGGGTTTCTGGCCGGGGGCGGGGATTGCGGACGCGGCTTTCTATAGCTATACGGTGCCGGAGCCGGTGGGATTTAAGGATGCGCGGGTGCGGCCGGAGAGTGCGATTTATGACAAGAAGCTGGGGGAGTTTCTGCTGATGTACGAGGATGTGCGGAAGGCGGAACGGCCGAGCGAGGTGTTGCTGGATTTTTGCGGGAGTACGTATGTGGCGGGGGCGGGGCTGGGCGGATGGGATCGTGAGGGGCTGGAGCGTGTTAGCGGAATCCAGCCCAACGCGTGAGATAGAACAGCGAAGATGATTACGGGTGGACGGTGCGGTGGGCTGCGAGAAGATCGGCGACGGAGATGCCGTCGATGGTCATGCCTTCCATGAGGCTGTTGATGATGGAAGCTCCGCGGAGGTCGGCCGAGTTGACTTGCGCGCCGTGGAGATTGACGTTGCGCACGCGCCAGCCGGCGAGGTTGGCGTTTTCAATGGCAGAGCCGGCCAGATCGATATCGACGAAGGTGGCGCCGGAAAGGTTGATATCGGTGAAGGTGGCGCCGGAAAGATTAACGTCAGCGAATGCCGATCCGGAAAGATCGGCGTCCGAGGCTTCGATCCGCCGTTTGTCGCCGTGGATTTGAATAACCTGCTCGGGCTTCATGTCGTCCCCTCTTGTAGGCCGGCACGCCGGGGATAGTACGGGGGGAGTGCCGCTGCCTCTGATCAGCAGTCTACCTGCAAACTGGTGAATTTCAAGCGACAAAATGCACCTGCGGTGCGGCAGACGCTCGCGGGAGGCTCGCACTGGCCTCATGCTTTCCCGCCATTGCGACAGGAAGGAATCGAAATAACGGGGCACGGAGCATTTTGTGGCGGGTCGGCAACGCCGGCGGGAAGCCTAGTAGGGGGCGAGCTGGTGTTGTTCGGGCTGGGAGTCCTTCTCGAGTTGGTCTAGCTTCTGCTTCTGGTCCTCCAGTTGTTTTGGATCGAGCTGGAGGTCGCCGGGGTTAAGGTTGTCGCGGAACTCATCCATTTTCCGCTGGAAGTTCTGCAATTGCTTCTGGTCGAACTGAAAGTCCCGAACTTGGAAATCCTGGCGGAATTTCTCGATCTCCCTTTGAAGGTCCTGCGCCTGCTTTGGGTCAAGTTGGAGATTCCGCGGCCCTGGCTGGAGGTTCTGCGACCCTGACTGGTCGCTAAGGGCCTCAGCCTGACGGCTCAATTCCTGCGCCATCTCGGGGTCAATCTCGGCGACGAGGGGGCAGTCGCTGTCCGGGAAGATGTTCAACTCTTCGACTTTGCTGCCCTTGTGCTTGGAGTCGACCTGAAGGGTGATGGTCTGCTGCTTTTTGTCGCGGAGGATGGTGACCTGGACGGGCTTGCCCTGGTTGGCGCGCAGGGCGCGATCCCAGTCGGCGAGGTTGGTGATTGGGTCCGCGCCGACCTTGAGAACGACGTCGTGCATTCTGAGGCCGGCCACGGCGGCTTCGCTTTTGCGCGCCACCTGCTTGACCATAAGGCCGTTGGGGAC
>JBEKZG010000327.1:0-4922 GCA_049510095.1 Occallatibacter sp. | reverse complement strand
GCTTCTTCCACGGCTCCAATGACGGACAGAAGGGCATGGGCCTCATCATGCTCATCCTCATCGGCACCGTCCCCACGGCTTACGCCCTCAACCATGCCGTCTCCGCTCACGATATCGAGGACTTCATAGCCTCCTCTCAGTTGGCCAGCCATATCCTCGACCGTCACGTCGACCCCTCCGGCATTCTTGGCGCAGATCCCAAAGCTACCGTCACCAACTACGTCCGTACCAAGAATCTCCAGCCCGACACCATTCTGGCACTGCGGGAGCTCGTCTCGGACGTCAACCAGCAAGTGTCCCTTTACAAGGAATACAAGAACGTCCCCGCCAACCAGCAGACCAACGTTCGCAACGACATGTACCTCACCAGCGAAGCCATTCGCATCATGCAAAAGAGTGGCAAGCCCGCCTTTACCGCCGACGAGAACAAGGCCCTCAAGAATTACAAGGGGCACATCGACGGCGCCACCAAGTTCATCCCCGTCTGGGTCAAGGTAGCCGTCGCGCTTGCCCTTGGCATGGGCACCATGGTCGGCTGGAAGCGCATCGTCGTTACCGTCGGCGAGAAGATCGGCAAGGAGCACCTGACTTACGCACAGGGCGCCTGCGCTGAGTTGGTCGCCATGCTCACCATCTTCGCCGCCGACAACTTCGGCCTGCCGGTCAGTACCACGCACGTCCTCAGTTCGGGCGTGGCCGGCACCATGGTGGCCAACGGCAGCGGTCTCCAGTGGGAAACCCTGCGCAACATCGCGGCAGCCTGGGTCTTCACGCTGCCAGCAGCGGCACTGCTCTCAGGAACCCTCTATTGGGCCTTCAGCCATATCGCTCACTAAGCTGCTTTCAACCCTGTCTTTCTCGGGCGTTCGCCGCGGCGAACGCCCTTTTTCTTCCCATAGATCACTCCTTGCCGTTCCGTGCGCGCAGTCTCCATTTGTTTCCGGTACCATACTTGAGGTACCTATTGCCGAATGAGCCTGAAAGCCAAGCTGGAAGCTGTCATCTACGCCGCCGAGGAGCCGGTCACACTGGCTCAGCTCGCCACCCTTTTCGCCTCGGAAGCCCTTGACTGGAAAGCCGAACAAGCCGCCGCGTCCGCGCAGATTCCACAAGCCGACGACTCCATGCCGCTTCTGCCCCAGGAATTTGAGCCCCTTGGTCAGGCTTCCCCTTCAACCGCGCCCACGCCAACCGATTCGCCTGCGGAGGCCGCGGAATCCATCTCCGAAGCAAGCCCAGACCAGGATCACGCTTCGAGTCCAGGCACGAGTCCGGAAGCAAGCGCGGAAACCACTCCTGAAGTTCTCCCCGAAGCTGTCCCGGACACAACTCCAGACGCTAACATAACCCCCGTCGCCGCCGAGCTAGAAGAAAAGCGCCTCGCCCGTCTGCGCGACCGCGAAGTCCGCGCCATCCTCCGCCAGCTCCTCGACGAACTCATAGCCTCCTACGCCTCCGATACAAGCGGGATCGAAATCCGCGAAATCGCAGGCGGCTACCGCATGGCCACCAAGCCCGAGTGCCACGACGCCGTCCGCGCCTTCGTCAAAAGCCTCAAGCCGCCCCTCAAGCTCTCCCTGCCGGCTCTTGAAACCCTGGCCGTCATCGCCTATAAGCAGCCCGTAACCGCGCCTGAAGTCAACGAGATCCGCGGCGTGGACTCTTCCGGCGTTTTCGGTTCCCTGCTGGCCCGCAAACTCATCGCCGCTGCCGGCCGCAAGCAGGTCATCGGCCGCCCCATCCTCTACAAAACCACGCGCGAGTTTCTCCTTCGCTTTGGCCTCAAAGATGTTGCCGAGCTCCCCTCGATGGAGGAATTCGAGAAGATAGCGGCCATCGAACTGGACGAGCCGGAGCCATCCTCCGGCGAAGATTCCGCTCTCCAAAACGCGCCCGATTCAGACGAAAGCCTCGACCTCGACTTCAACGAATCCGCCGAGGAAGATTTGACGGACGAAGTCGCAGACGCATCACCGGAAACCCCTGTAACTCCCGAGACCGCCGAGACGGCGGCCTGCACCGATTCCCCAACCCCCGAAGAGGCCGCGCCTGCTGCGCCTCCGGCTACAGAGCAGGCAGAAACCGAGACGCTTCCCCATGCCCAGGAAGACCAAGAAGTCCACTGAGTCCGACGGCCCAGAGCCCATCCAAGCCGAACCCGAAGTGGCCGCCAAACCAAAAGCCACCAGCAAGTCCAAAGCCGCACCTAAACCCAAAGCTGCGCCCAAGCCAAGGGCCAAGAAAGCGGTCAAAGAGGCTACTGTGGTAGACCCAATCGGCGACGAAACCGACGGCGGAGCCAAAGCCGCGGTCGACCCTCAGTCTGGTCCTGAGACACTGCCTGAAATCGAATCCGCGGAAGTCGAGGCCCTCGCCGAGGCTGAAATTGAAGATGGCCCTTACTCCGGCTCCGATCCCGCGACAATCTCCCAACCCGAATTGCCCCAACCCGAATTGGAGAGCGAATTCGAAGGCAAGCTGGAGTCAGAAGACGAATCTCGGTCAGCACCTGAACTCGAGTCGGAAGACGAATTCGAAGGCGAGTCTCCGTCAGAGGGCGAGTTGGAGTCAGAGGATGAAGTCGAACCTGAATCCACTCCCACTCCTCGACCGCCAGCGAAACTTGACCGGCTCCAAAAAATTCTGGCTCAGGCCGGCATCGCTAGCCGCCGCCGTGCTGAAGATCTCATCACCGAGGGCCGCGTTCAGGTTAACGGCAAGGTCGTCACGGAGCTGGGCAGCAAAGCCGACGCGGGCCGCGATCACATCCGTGTCGACGGCAAGCTTCTTCACGGCGCAGAGCGGCTCCGCTACTTCGTCCTCAACAAGCCGCGCGGCTTCGTGACCACCGTCAAGGATCCCGAAGGACGCCCCACCGTCATGCAGTTCTTTGAGAAAATGCCTGAGCGCCTCTATCCAGTGGGGCGCCTCGATTACATGAGCGAAGGCCTCCTCCTTGTCACTAACGACGGCGAGTTGGCCAACCGCCTCACCCGCGCCGCTGCCGGCGTGGAAAAGACCTACCTCGTCAAAGTCGCCGGCCAGCCCACTGAAGCCGAACTCGATATCCTCCGTGCCGGTGTCGCCATCGAAAAGGGTAAGCCCGGCTCACCCAAGGTCCGCACATCCCCGGCCCGCATCCGTCAGGTCCGTCAGGGCGACAATCCCTGGTACGAAGTCGTTCTCATTGAGGGACGAAACCGCGAGCTGCGCAAAATGTTCGAAGAAGTCGGTCACTTCGTCGAGAAAATCCGCCGCGTTGGCTATGGCCCGCTGGTTCTCGATCAGGAACCTGGCAAACTCCGCGAACTCGATCCTCAAGAGCTGACGCTGCTGCGCAAAGCCGCCGACGGCACCCTCCGCACCCCAAAATCGAAAGACATCCGCCGCCGCAACCTCATTGACGCCGAGTTGCCCACCGTCTTGCCTCGCGCGACCACCCACCCCCGGCCTGCGAAACCATTTGCTGCCAAGTCGTTTGAAGAGCGCCCGGCCCCCGGCCCCAAAGATTACCTTCCCAGAAAGCCATTCGATCGCGAGAGCGGCAGCGGCGGGGCCAATCGTGCAGATCGTCCAGCACGCCCAGCCGGCAAGAACTTCGGCCCCGCGCGCCCAGCCTGGAAAAAGGACGACCGGCCCAACCGGCCCGACCGTCCGCCCTTCAAGCGCTCCGGTCCGCCAAGCGAATCTCGTCCGCCTGCCGCCAGATCTTTCGGAGAAAGGCCATCCACCCGCCCTGCTTACGGCGCGAAGCCGCCCGCGGATCGCACCTATGGCGCCAAACCGGCCTCTCCGCGGCCCTTTGCCGGCAAGCCATCGGAAAACCAGCCATTCCGTCCCAAGCCAGCCTTCAACAAGCCCGCCGCGGCGGGCAAGCCAAACTGGTCTAAACCAACCGGCGGCGCGCGTCCGCCCTTTAATCGTCCAGCCCCGCCACGGCGCGAATCACCTCGTCACGACGACGACTTCGGACCCGTCCGCCCACCCAACCTCCACATCGAAGAGATCCACGGGCCTGACCGTTCCAGTTCTGCCCGCCGCAGCCCGGCTCGGCCCAGCAGCCCTGACCGTCCCAGACCTGATCGCCCCGCTGCCGGAAGGTCCAACGCTCCTCGCCCGAGTTCTCCTCGTCCCAATTCTTACGGTCCAAGTTCTCCCCGTCCAAATACTCCGCGTCCGGAGTCGTTCCGCCCGAGCCCACGCCAGGGCCCAGCTCGTTCTGGCGGCGGCCGCCCAGGTACTGGTCCATCTGGCCCCGGCCGTTCCAGCCCGCCCCGTCCTTTCCGCAGCGAAGGCGGTTTGGCCCGGCCCTTCACCACCAGCAGCGGCAAACCCCGCGCCGATGGCGCACGCCCCAACAACAAGCCATCCGGACCACCTCGCGGCAGTTCGCGGCCAGGATCGTCCGGAAGCTCCGGCGCCCGCTCGACAGGTCCACGTCCCCCAAGTAAGACGGGATGGAGCCCGAAGCCCAGCTTTGGCGGCCCATCGAAGTCCGGCGGATTCTCAAAGTCCGACCACAGAGGGATGCCATCCGGCCCCAAACGCTCCGGAAAGCCCGGCGGCAAGAAACGCGGCTAGAGACTTGATTCGCCAGCTATTCAGGCGGAATTGCCATTATCATGCAGCGTGAGGTGAGCTCCATGAAGAGTGAGCGCACAAAATCGGGCTGGCTGACCCGGTTGACGGAATATTTGCATTCACTCCATCCGAGACCGTGGCATGGCGCAATCCTGTGCGATTTATCTGGGATGACGCGAACAATCACCTATGAGGATGACGGTTCTTCAATCAAAGTCTCAGTGCCGTGGAGCGATGTCGTGAGTGTCTCCGCATTCAAGCGCGACATCTATACGTACGACTTGATCTGTATCGCACTCGAAACCGCGGAAGGCTGTCTAGAGGTAAACGAAGAAATGGAG
>JBEKZG010000326.1:0-4934 GCA_049510095.1 Occallatibacter sp. | reverse complement strand
ATGACGAATCAGGCCGTGGCCGCTCTTGATCAGTATGCCAAAGAGAGCCATCCGGTGAAGGATCTTCCGCCGGGATTTGAAAATGCGCGGGTGTGGGAAGCGACCGAACCTGGGAAAGTGCGGGACTTGCATGTCGTTGCGATTTTCAATCTCGATGACAAGCCTGCTGTTTTGCATGCCACCTGGGCGCAGTTGGGTGTTGCCGGTAAACATGGGGCCATCGACCAGTGGGATGGGAAGAATGTACCGTCATCCGAGGCGGTGGATGTAACGCTTTCGCCTCATGGATGCGTGTTGTACCGGGTTGAGTGAGGACTGGGTTCGTCATGAAACAACTCTCTATAAGACGAAGAGAGTTTCTCGGCGGTTTGGCGGGAGTCTTGGCCGCAACCCGGCACGCGCTCGGAGCCGCATCCAACGGCCAACGGCTTGCGGAAGCGGCGCGGGCGCAGGTGGGAGTCACCACGGGATACGACCCGGCATGGACAAAGCTGAGTTATCCAGGCGGAGACGTATCCCGTTCCACGGGCGTCTGCGCGGATGTGGTAATTCGGGCCGCGCGCGACGGTCTGGGCCTGGACTTGCAGAAGCTGGTGCATGAAGACATGCTGGCGCACTTCGATGCGTATCCCGCGCGCAAGGCATGGGGATCGCGGGCGCCGGACACGAACATTGACCACAGGCGCGTTCTGAACCTGGAGGCGTTTTGGACGCGGGCTGGCGCGCGGCTTTGGGCGGCCGATGCTCCGACTCTGGGAGATGACTTTCCCAGGCCAATCGAGCTTGGCGACATTGTGACCTGGATGCTGGATGGGAGACTGCCGCATGTGGGTGTGGTTGTGGCCGCCGGACGGCAGATTCAGATTGTGCACAATATCGGACGCGGAGCCGAAGAAAGCCTGATCGAAGCATTTTCCATCCATCGTGCGGCCGGCCATTATCGCTGGCCGGTTACGGCAACGCGGACTTAAGCAGCGGCTCGAGGTTAGCGACGGCGCCGTGACCATGCCAGCGGACCTGGCCGGCGGCGTCGATGAGCACGACCCATGGGTCCTTGTCGGAGGTTACACCGAAGTAACTCCGCCATAGTGTCTCATCCTGCGTGAAGACGAGGAAGTTATCCTGCTCGGCGGCGGAGAGCCCTTTGCGCATGCTGCTCTTAATCATCCCGCGGACAAAGCCAGGAGCCTGCTCAAGCATTGCGGCCTCGTAGACGGCAACACCGGCAAGGGCGGAATCGGCGCGAACTGCTTTACTCCACTCGCCGCAGCCCGGTCCGGCATCCTTGCTGAAGCTGGCGATGAGCACGGCAGATTTGCCGCTGACCGCTCGAGCCAGCACGACGCGATGTCCGCTCAATGTTTCGCCCTCGGTGGTCGGCAGCGTTTGAGCACGGCAGGCGATGCCGATGGCAGTTGTCCATAGGATTGCACATGCCAGGGGGGATTTGCGCATTGCGGCGGCTCCTTCTATTGCGATGATCGCATAGCAGTCGAGGGCTGGAGGATCGGATGTTGCGCAAGACCTGCCAACACCCGTGAGCGAGTGTAAACGATCCCACAAAAGGGTCAGAGCCGGTATTTATCCACTGTGCGAAACTGAGGCGTACGGCTGAAGAGGATGGTGACGAGCTTTGGCCGACGGGAATTCCTTGATGCCCCTTCTGCGTTCCACCTTTATTGCGCTTTCCAAAAACCGTGCTCTGCGCCGCTTCAGCGAGCGTTCCAGCATGGGCCGCAAGCTCAGTTCGAGGTTTGTCGCGGGATTGGAGCTTGACGACGCGCTGCGGGTTGCGGAGACCGTGAACCGCCAGGGCATGGCGGTGACGCTGGACTCCCTCGGCGAGAGTGTGACCTCCGAGGTGGAGGCGCACCGGGCGGCGGAGATTTACCACAAACTTCTGGACGCGATTGCAGCGCGCAAGTTGAAGGCGAATGTAAGTGTCAAGCTGACCCAGATGGGGCTGGAGCTCTCTCGCGAACTTGCGGGAGGCATTGCCGAAGGTTTGGCCAGGCACGCGCGCGCTACCGGCAATTTTGTTCGCATCGACATGGAAGATTCGTCACTGACCCAGGTGACACTGGAAATTGTGCGGCGCATTCATGCGCTGCGTGAACTGCGCGGATCCATCGGGATTGTCATTCAGGCCTACTTGTACCGGTCGCAGGCGGACATTGAGCAGTTGCTTGCCGATCGAATCAGGGTGCGCTTGTGCAAGGGAGCGTACGACGAACCCGCGGAAGTGGCTTTCCCCGACAAGGCGGCTGTAGACGCGAACTATGTGCGACTGGCTGAGATGCTTCTGGACAGCCCGGTCTATCACGGGCTTGCAACTCACGACGAAGCAATGATTGCGGCGGCTAAGAAGTTCGCGAGCCTGCACCAAATTGATAAGAGCCGCTTTGAGTTTCAGATGCTCTACGGGGTGCGCCGCGACTTGCAGAAGAAGCTTGTGACGGAAGGCTATAATGTGCGGGTTTATATTCCGTTCGGGCGCGAGTGGTATCCCTATTTTATGCGGCGGCTCGCCGAGCGCCCTGCCAATGTGATTTTCCTGGCTAGGAACTTCTTCCGGTCTTAATGCAAAAGCCGAGGGCACGAATGCCGGGATCTCTTCGATTCAACCGGGGCTGGTTACAGGCAAGGTACTTTTCTTGCGTTTGTGCTGCTTCTTGAGGAGAGCCCTCCATCGGCACCTGGGGCATTCCCAGGGATAGTACCCGAAGTGGGGATAGACCCTCTTTTCAAGGAAACCTTGTCGCTCAATTCGGTTTAACTCGACGAGACAGTCCGTACACTTCGGGTTATTCTTTTTTGCCAAATGTCGGGACGGATCTTTCCTCGTCACAGCCACCTCTCATCGATCCCCGTTGACCAAACACATCCGTAGGTTTTACCGGGCATGGCTCTCGCGAAGAGGTGTCTTTTCTGACACTTTGGCCTCAACGAAAGTGGAATCAAGTTCCCTTTCCAAAGTATTGATTCTAGCGAACTCACGACCTTCTCTCAATAACAATTTCCCGCGAGAGGGGAAAACAATGGTAACCAAACTGTTAACGCAAAGGTTCTCAAAGAAGACCGCACAATTCCAAGTGCTTCTTTTATTTCCCCGAAAGTTGAATGAGACCCTTCTGCGCGAGTTCGCTAACTGCACGGGCTAAGACAGGCGAGGCATTTAGCGACTCTGGCCGCTCTAGCCTGATACCAAGTTGGACGGCAAGACCACGGAACAGAATGTCGACGTCGTAAAGAACTTCAACGTGGTCGCAAAGAAAGCCAATGGGCTGAAGGATGAGTGTCTTAACTCGCTCAGCGGCTATCGACTCGAGGGTTTCCTCGACGGAGGGGCCTATCCATGGACCGCCGCTGGCACCCTGACTTTGGAAGGCAAACCACCAGCGGGGAATCTCGGGCACGCGAGCGGCGACAAGCTCAGCCGTGTGGCGGGCTTCATCAGCGTAGGGGTCGGGACCCTGTCCTCCTGGCCAGAGACGCGGTTCGGTTTGCAAAGATGCGTCTGGGGCGCTTGAGGCCGGAGAGGGAGGCTGAACGGTGCGGGTAGGGACGCTGTGAGCCGTAAACAGGACTGGAACCGGCGCGCCGGTCTCCGCGGTGAGCTTGCTCAAGGTAGGCCTGAGACGCTCGGCGAATGCCTCCGCCAGGAGCGGGTGTTGCGCCCAGCCTTCAGTAAAGTGTATGCGCAGGCCGCCGGCTTCGGCTTCAACGGCCCGGCGATAGAGGCCTACGCTTGTGCGGGAGTTCTGCGGCGCCATACAGATGACCGCAGCCTGCTCCACGCCGTCGGCACGCATCTGTCGAACGACGTCGGAAATGTAGGGACGCCAGTTGCGCATTCCCACGTAAACGGGAACCGGGAAACCGGAAGCAGCCAGTTCGGCTTCAACAAGCCGGGCTTGCTCAAGGGTGATTGCGGTGAGCGGGCTCTGGCCGATCTGTGCGTAACGGTGCTGAATCTCCTCAACAACATGCTGCGGGATGGGCCGTCCGCTCACCACATTGCGCAGGTATTCGGGAATCTGGTCGACGGTTTCCGGAGTGCCGTGGGCAAGCAGCAGGACGGCTTGTTTAGGCATTGGCGGCCTCAGCATTACCGGTTTCCAGGCGGAACTCTTTGACCATGCGGACGACGGCCTGAACGTTTTCGACGGGGGTGGTGGGAACGATGCCGTGACCAAGATTGAAGATGTGGCCAGCGCGGCCGTTAGCCGAGCGAAGGATCTCCTTCACCCGCAGTTCGAGGACTTCAACGGGCGCGAACAATGTAATGGGGTCGAGGTTTCCCTGCACCGCATGACCGCGGCCGACGGCACGCCAGCCTTCATCAAGCGGTTGGCGCCAGTCGAGCCCGATCACGTCGGCGCCGGTTGCCGCCATCTCCGTGAGCAGGCCGCCGGTTTCCACGCCAAAGTAGATGACCGGCACTCCCATCTCCTGAACGGCGCGCACCAGGTGTTTCGAGGCTTCGAAGGCGTAATCGCGATAGTCTGCCAGCCCGAGTGAGCCGACCCAACTGTCGAAGATCTGGATGACATCGGCGCCTGCCTGGACCTGCAGGCGGCAGTATTCCGTCAGCACCAGTACGATCTTGTCCAGGAGGCTGCGCCACACAGCGGTCTCGCGATACATCATGGTCTTGGTGTGGATGTAATTCTTCGAACCGCCGCCCTCGATCATGTAGCTGGCCAGCGTATAGGGCGCGCCGCAAAAGCCGATGATGCCAAGGCGGTCGCGGAAATGGGTAGCGACTTTCTGGATTGCACGCGCCACGTAGGCGAGGTCATCCGCGCGATCGGTGCGGAGGGCGCGGACATCTTCGGCCGTTCGGACGGGATGGTGCACGACAGGCCCCTCGCCGGCCTGGAATTCAAAGGGCAGCCCCATTGGCTCGAGAGGCAAAAGCAGGTCGGCAAAGA
>JBEKZG010000325.1:0-4947 GCA_049510095.1 Occallatibacter sp. | reverse complement strand
GCCGGCCGATGATCGGGCAAACATGACGGCTACAGCCAGGGTCGAGCGATTGACAAAAGACGCAAGCGTCAATCGGAGCATCTTCCGTGCCGCCATGTCAGTGGCGGGGGCGGGGATCGTGGTGAAGTTGATTGCCATGGCAAAGGAAGTTGCCATTGCCGGTGTCTACGGCCGATCGGACGCGATGGACGCGTTTCTTGTGGCTGCACTGATCCCCGGCTTGCTCGTCAACCTGATCGCGGAGTCAATGAACCAGGCGCTTATTCCTACACTGATCCGCGTGAAGGAACGGGAGGGACATGCGCGGGCGCAGCAATTGCTGTCGAGCTCGATGTTGTGGATGTGCGTGCTCCTGGGAGCGGCTTCGCTGGTGATGGCGGCGGCGGCACGCGCCTTTTTTCCGTTGATTGCATCGCATTTTCCGGCAGCCAAGCTGGACCTTGCAATTCGGCTCTTCTATGCGTTGCTGCCTGTGGTTGTGATTACCGGCATCGCCACCAATTGCACTGCCGTCCTGAACACTTTCGACCGGTTTGCATTGCCGGCACTGACGCCTGTGGTTATACCGCTGACAATTCTGGTGGGAGCGATCCTGCTGGGAGGCAGACTGGGGATCTGGGCACTGGTTTACGCCACGGTTGCGGGCTCCATTCTTCATGCGGTCCTGGTGGCGGGAATGATGGACAGCCACGGATACCGCTTCAGGCTCTACTGGCACGGGATGACCGAGGCCACGCGCGAGGTGGCGCAGCAGTACGGACCTGTGCTGCTGAGCGGCGTGGTAGCTTCCGGGGGGCTGCTTGTGGACCAGGCTATGGCTGCGATGCTGCCGGCGGGAAGCGTGTCAGCGCTGGCGTATGCCAACCGCTTTGTGAGCGTGGTGCTGACGCTGCTGGCGGGCGCGGTTTCGACGTCCGTCACTCCTTACTTTTCCCGCATGATTGCCTTTGAGGACTGGGACGGATGCCGGCATACACTACGCGTGTGGCTAGGGATTACGGCGCGTGTCTCCGTGCCGTTGGCGGTAGTGCTGATTGGCGGGTCGCATTTGCTGGTGCGCGTTACGTTTCAACATGGTGTCTTTGGGCCGCATGACACTGCAATTGTCTGGCCGGTGCTCGCGATGTACGCGATTCAGATCCCGTTCTATGTTTGCAGCCGGGTGTTCTATCGATTTCTGATTGCCATGCGGCGCACCGATTTGATTTTGTATTGCGGGCTGATCAACCTGGGGCTGGACATCGTATTGAATCTGATTTTGATGCGCTGGTTCGGTGTGGCTGGAATCGCACTCGCCACTTCGATGTGGACGGTGAGCACATTCTTCTTTCTCTGGTATTGGAGCCGTAAGGTGCTTCCGCAGGGAGCTGAGCGTTGATTCCATCGCCGGCGCGGTATCTTCTTCGGTTTGACGATTTTTGCCCTACGATGTTGAGGGAACGGTGGGAGCGCTTTTCGTCCATGATCGAGGAGTTCGGAGTTAAGCCGATTGTTGCCGTGATTCCGGAGAATCGTGACTCGGAGCTTGAACTCTCTCCTCCGGATACGGAGTTCTGGTCGCGGATGTGCTCATTGGAAGCAGCGGGGGCTATGATTGGCCTGCATGGATATCGCCACGTTTGCTTAAGCGAGGGCCGGAGCCTGGTGCCCTTGCATCGGCATTCGGAGTTCGCCGCTGTTGCTGAGGAAACACAGCGGGGATGGGTACAGGCGGGGCTCGCGATTCTTCGGGGCCACGGGTTGAACCCGCGGATATGGATTGCGCCGCGCCACGGTTTTGACCGCAGCACTCTGCGCGTGCTGCGCGAGGAGGGGATCAGCCTGGTTTCGGACGGGTTCTCCCGAGTTCCGTTCCGTAGATACGGACTTACGTGGATTCCGCAACAGCTATGGGCACCGGTATATAAATCGAGCGGTCTTTGGACCATTTGCGTGCACAGCAATACTGCAACGGACGCGCTGTTGAAGGAATTGCGAATGTTTCTGTCGGAACATGCGGGACAATTCACTCCTGTGGACCGTACGGTGGCGGAGTATGCACCGGAGGATCTCGATATGACGGAGCGGTTATGGGGCCAGTTGGCGTTTTGGCGCATCCAGGCTTCGCGATTCAAGAGAGAAGTATCCCGCTGCGTCAGGATTTGATAGGCGGGCTTGAACGTCCGCGGCGCATCGGCGTTGGATTGCGCTTGAGGAGTTGGGTGTAGAGGGCTTCCCATCGATCCAGCACGGCTTTCAGGCTGAAGTGCTCGATGACGTGTTGACGTGCGCGCCTGCCCATCGCGAAGCGAGCATCAGCGGGAGTTCGCATCATCCGGGTCATGGCCCCCTGAAGGGCGATCGCGCTTCCCGCTACGGCCAGTGAGCCGGTCTCTCCGTGCACAATGACTTCCCGCGTCCCCGAGACATCGGTGGCCACGGCCGGAAGCGCGCAGGCGGCGGCCTCCAGCAGGGCCATGGG
The DNA here is from genome assembly GCA_049510095.1 of Occallatibacter sp. Classification (GTDB taxonomy): domain Bacteria; phylum Acidobacteriota; class Terriglobia; order Terriglobales; family Acidobacteriaceae; genus Telmatobacter. Next base: position 2,486 of record JBEKZG010000325.1, on the reverse strand, counting down.
CAGTCCCTCCCAGCGCGAGGAGAGAACGAATCCATCGGCGGCCTGCATCCAGCGGCACACGTCCGGTTCAAAGCCCAGAAAACGAACCCTGGTTTCGAGCCCGAGTTCCTTGCACAGTCTGCGCAATTCGCTTTCCAAGTACCCGTTGCCGGCGATTACCAGGCGCGCAGGCTCCGGGACTTCCACCATCGCCGAAAGCAGACTGGGATAGTCTTTGACCGGATCAAGGCGGCCCGCGGCCAGCCAGAGGAATTCGTCCTTGAGACCAATCTCGTTGCGAAGAGCGGTTCTGGCTGTTGGATCTGGCCGCCAGTCATCGAAATCGATTCCGTTGGGAAGAACTGTGATGCTGCGAGCCATCGCGGCGGAAAGATACGCCTCCGCAACAGCATGGCTTACGGCGGTGACCTCGTCGGTGAGCCAATCGCTTAAGCGATAACCGAGACGGCGGCCCAGTGTGCCTACTGAGGAAGTGTGAAGCGAGTCGACTACCACTCGCACAGGCGCTGCGAAACGGGACCAGCGGGCGAGCCATACAGCGTGTGGCAGATGGGCATGGAGAAGATCGGGCGACTCCTGCCTGAGCCAGCGATTGAAGTGAAACCACCCTCGTGGATCGGCGAGGCCCTTGCGCATCTCAAGGGGCAAGAATGCGATGCCGCTGTCGATGAGCCCGGCTGCCGCATCGCCCCCGTCGCCGGAGAGCGCCAACACGCTGACTCGCCAGCCGCGATGGCTCAACCCTTTGGCCAACAATATCACCTGACGTTCCGCGCCGCCGATACGGTCAAGGGTGGGAATGACGAAGGCGAGGTGATTCACCGCGGGTGATCTCTGAGGGATGAATCGATCAGGTCTTCATAGGCGCGGATAGCGCGTTCGACGCTGAACTGCTGGATGAATGGGTGGGGAAATCGTTGGCCAGGATTCAAGGTGCCGATGGCTGCAAGCAGGGCAGTCGTAAGAGCCTCGGCAGTGGCCTCCGCAGCCAGCCAGACGCCGAACTGGCCGCTCAGCAAATCCACTACGCCTTGCGATGCGGGCAGGGCGACAAGGGGCAAGCCGCCCGCGGCCGCTTCCAGAAGAGCATTCGGCAAGCCTTCATGGCGGGAGGGTAGTACAAAGACAGACGCGCCGGGAAAGTAGCTGCAGGGATGGTCAACATAACCGGCATAGTGGACGGCGCCTTCCAATCCCAGCTCGCTGCACAGTACTTTTAATGCTGCCTCTTCCGGGCCTGTGCCGGCGATTATCAGGTTTGTATGCGGAAAGCGCCGGCGCACGATGACCAGCGCGCGCAGAAGCAGGTCGAAGCCTTTCTCGTGTGCGAGCCTGCCTACCGCCAGAAGATGCGGCCCTGCTGGACTCAATCCGAATTCGGACCATGGGTTCGGAGGGTTTCTCTCGCTTGCGCGGATGGCTTCAACATTCACCGGATTGGGCAATACCGCGAGTCGCTCCTGTCGCATGGAGAGTTCCGTAGAAAGATCTCTGGCCATTGCGTGAGTCTGACAAATAACGCGATCGGCGCGCGGGTACAGCAGGTGATACAGCAAGCGAGTGTATCCGGGCAGATTCCGGGATGCCAAATTGGCGGAAACTGTTCCGTTTTGCCTCACCAGAACTCGCGTTGACGGTGGGAAGAATGGGCGCAGCAACAATACCAGGAAGTTCAGGTGAGCCATGTTGGTGAGAATCAGGTCCGGTTTGAGCCTGCGGACCAACCGCAACAAGCGGAGAGCGCTGCTGCGGACCCTGCGTGCGCCTAACATGTGGACTTCCACATGGGCGGGGAAAGTTTGAATACCCAAGACACTTTGCGTAATCAGTCCAAGGTGCAACCGATATTTCTTATGCGAAAGGCCCACGGCGAGCAAGGCAGTCACCTGCTCCGCGCCGCCGCCGCTGAGATGCGGGATCAACAGTAGGACCGCGGGACGTTCTGCCATGTGTTTACCGTGAGTCAAGAGCATACAAGCAGGAAGGCCAATGGAGACGTGTTTCAACGCACACTCTCCGAGTGTCCGTGAATGGTACAGTTCCTTAGAAATTCCTATATATCCGTCCAACGTTTGCGGAAGGGGCAGGTTTATCCATGCCAGTGGCCGTAGTGCCTCAACACGCCCCTGAATACGCCGTCGGCCTTCGCAGAGAGACTGCGCCGATCCGAATCGTTGTGGGGATTACGCATCCGCAGACTTGCCTGACACTCACGGGGCGGTTGCGCATGCTGCGCGAAGCGGGCTTTCGCGTCACGCTAGTGTGCGGTCCTGGGGAGTTGCTGGCGAGAACGGCTGAGCGGGAAGACGTGGAAGCAATCGCGATTCCCATGCGCCGTGGGATAGCGCCGGTTGCGGATCTCGTTTCTCTCGTACGGCTTTGGATGCTGTTGCGCAGGCTTGAACCAGACTTGACTGAATTCAGCACGCCGAAGGCGGGACTCCTGGGCAATGTTGCGGCCAAGCTTGCGGGGGTGCCCCGGCGGG
>JBEKZG010000324.1:0-4962 GCA_049510095.1 Occallatibacter sp. | reverse complement strand
CGTCTGGCGGCAGCACCAACCGCAGCCGACGCCAGCGGTCCAGAAACACCTCTTTGTCATCTGAATCGATGATCCGCCCCCGGTCGATAAATGTGATCTGGTCGGAAATCTGCTCCACATCCAGTGTGTTGTGCGACGAGAACAGAATCGTGCGGTCCTCATCGGCCAGAACTGCCATCAACTCATTAAGCACTTCCACGCGTGCCACCGGATCAAGCCCTGTGGTTGGCTCATCCAGCACCAGCAGCCGCGGACGCCGCGCCAGTGCCAGCAGCAGCGCCGCCTTCACCCGCTGCCCATGCGACAGCCCCTTGATCTTCTGCTGCGGCTTCAGATCGAAACGCCGCGCCAGTTCCTCGGCATAAGATTGGTCCCAGCGCGGGTAGATCGGCCGCATGAATTCCATGTGCCATGCCAGCGTCGCCGCCCCGTAGAGCCGCATGTCTTCCGACACAAATCCGATATCGAGCTTAGCCGCCGCCTGGTCGCCCGGTATCGAATGGCCATGCACGCGCACGGTGCCCGCGTCCTGGTGAACCAGTCCCATCAGGATGCGGATGGTTGTCGACTTCCCAGCCCCGTTTGCCCCGATGAAGCCCATGATGCTGCCCGTGGGAAGTTCAAGGTGGATATTCTCAAGGGAAAAATGGGTGTATCTCTTGCTCACTCCCTCGAATTGAACCGAAAAGTCACTCATACAATCTCCTTCGTAAGCCCAGCTTCGTTCAGCCGCGCCTCGTTGAGCCGGTTTGCAGCTTCCTTTGTGCGGCGGGCGATCTCGTCGCTGCTCAGGCCAAGCAAGTCTCCGAGCCGCACCACTTCGTCGAGGCGTTCCGATAATTCCGCGTGATAAACCTGTGGACTCAGACCTGGATTCGGGGCAATGATCGATCCCTTGCCTTGTTGGGTCAGGATCACTCCCTCGCGCTCCAGTTCAAGGTAGGCGCGCTTGATGGTAATCACGCTCACGCGCAAATCCATCGCAAGCTGGCGAATGGAAGGAATCTCATCCCCCGGCGCCCATTCCCCCACGGCCACCCGCTGCTTCACCTGTTCCATGATCTGCAGGTACATCGGCCGGCCATCGGATTGCGAAATGACGATGTCACTGTGCATGTCAATATACTGAGTATATACAGTTCATATACACAGTCAAGCAATATTTTGCGAAACCCAAGCCGCCAGGTTTTCAGTGGGCAGGAATCAGGAATCCGCTCCAAAGCGGAGATTTGCGCACTTGGAGGTTCGTACGCTCTATAAGTCTTTTAGAAAGAACGAATAGCTTGTTGGCCGGACTAAGCCGACCGGTATTTGCTCTGAGCGCCTTCTTGCTTCATTTGGAGACGCGCCATAACCGTCTTCAGTTCTGACAGGGCAAGCAAAGCTACCAATTCGTCTACGCTCTATTTCCGTTTCGGGCCGCTCGATTCGCGGTATAACCAGTCGTTAAAACGGATAAATGCAATGGATGCGGCGAACAAAACAACGACGAGCGCAACTTGCGAAGTGAAATTGCTATTCAGAATAGAAACAGCCCAGTCTGGCATCGTGACACATGTTCCTCCCGCATCTCATGAATCGGCAATATTGCCTCAGGAGATCAGCAGGAACGATAAAGATGTGGTCCATGTTCTACTTTCGAACAGGCCGTGCTGGACAGGATCGGAAGACGGCCGGCAACCGAGTGGTCCGCGGTTACTTCGGCAACTGGGTCATATCCCACCCACCGCCAAGGGAACGGACAAGTCCTACGCTGTCCACAAACTGCCGCGTCTCAAGGCCAATTTCAGTTCGCTGGTTCTGCAGCAGGGTAGCCTCCGCGGTCAGAACTTCCAGGTAGCCTGTAACTCCGCCCTTGTAGCGCTGGTTCGAAAGATCGTAGGAGTGCTGCGCATAATCAACGGCCTTCCGCTGAACGCCATTTTCGTCCTCAAGAATCCTTAAGCCCGAAAGCTGGTCCTCCACGTCGTTGAATGCCAGGAAAATGGCGCTCTTATAGGCCGCAACCTGCGCCTCGTACGTGTGCCGCGCCTGGTCCGTCATTGCATGCCGTTGCCCTGCGTCGAACAGCAACTCCGTTGCTTGTCCACCCAATGTCCACAACGCGCTGGGCCCCTGAATCCACGTGCCTCCGTGCGTGCTTTCAAAACCGCCGGTCCCGCCTAGGTTAATCGTCGGGTAGAACGCGCTGACAGCGATGCCGATCTGCGCGTTGGCTGCCTGAGCACGCCGCTCCGCAGCCGCAATATCCGGCCTGCGCTCGAGCAGTTGGGACGGCACACCCACAGGAATCTCGGGCAAAGGCAAATCAAGCGGCGAAAACGGAATGCTGAAGCCGGGCAGCTTGTAATCGGCAATCGTTCCCACCGCATGCTCATACTGCGCCCGAGCCACGCCCACATCGATCAACTGCGCGCGCACCGTCTCGAGCTGCGTCTGCGCCTCCGCCACATCCACTGCGGTATCCACACCTCCCGCGACAAGACGCTTCGTCAGGTCGACCTGATGCTCCAGGTCTGTAACGGTCGCCTTCAGCAGCTTGATCTGCGAATCCAGACCCCGCAACTGGAAGTAGTCCGTCGCCATCTCGGACTGCAGGGTCAGATCAACATTGGCCGTATCCGCCGCGCTGGCCTGAGCGTTGGCGTGCGCCGCTTCCACGGTGCGGCGAATGCGGCCCCAGAAGTCAGGCTCCCAGCTCGCCTGGCCCTCGAGGATCAGGTCGTTGTAGTTTGTCGTGGTGGCCGGTGTGACCAGCGGCTTGTTCGCTGAATTCTTGTAGTGTGTGACGGAAGGCCCGGCGGAAAGCGTGGGATAAAGCGCTGACCTGGCGATAGCCACCTGATCGCGAGCGGCCAGGTAGGTCTCCAACGCGCCGCGCAGCCCCTGGTTGTAAGTGGCGATCCGCTCTTCAAGCTGGTTCAACTGCGGGTCCTGGTAAATCTCCCACCACTTCCCCTTGATCATCCCGTCCGAGGGGTTGGCCGGTTGCCACGCGCCGCCTTCCGGGTTGGGAGGTGGAACTACGACGGTCGTTGCGCCAGCCTCCTTATACACCGGAGGCGCCGTGAATCCGGGCTTTTGGTAATCCGGACCAACAGGCTTGCAGCCAGTCAGGAGTCCAACGGCGAGCAAACCCACGAATCCGCCAAGGCGAACGGAGCGCCTGACCGGTCGGGAAGCCGAAATGTGCGGAATACTCCGCATCGCTACTTCCCTCCCGCGTCGGTGGACTTGGCCTGACTCTCCACATACACTTTTTCGCCCTCGATCAGAGAGTCAGGCGGATCCTGGATCACCTTGTCGCTTCCGCTTATTCCGGTCACAATCCGCACCGTGGCTCCATCGTCTTCGCCAATGGTTACCGGGACCAGGTGTGCGGTGTTGTCATCGACCACTGTGCCCACCCGCAGCCCTTCTCGGCGAAAAATGAGCGCCGACGCCGGCACAATGAAGGCGGGGCCCGCGGCCGGCGTCTTGAAGTGGACCTGGGCCAGCGAGCCGGGCAGCAATTCGTCTTTGCGATTGTCAACGTCGATCTCCACCAGCAGTGTGCGGCTCACAGGATCCATCGCGTCAGCCGTACGCACCAGCATTCCCTGGTAAGTTGTTCCCGCGTGTTCCGCAAACGTCAGATCGATCTTCGAGCCCCGCTTCACACTCTGCGAGTAGACCTGCGGTAGGTTTGCATACACGCGCAAAGTCTGAATCGCCTGCATGTGAAACAGCTCGTTGGCAGCGCCCTGGTTGATCAACTGGCCGGTATCCACATTGCGCGCGGTCACCACGCCATCGAAAGGCGCGTAGACCTTCTCGAACGATTGCAGTTCGCGCAGGCGTTGCACATTCGCCTCCGCGGATTTCACCGATGCTGCCGTAGCCGCGGCCTGGTTGACGAAATTGTCGGTGTCCTGGCGAGACACTGCGTCCGACTTCACCAGCCCCGTGTACCGGTCAGCCTGGATATGGGCATTGTTCGCGGTTGCCTTTGCCGTCTCCAGGTCGCTCTGCGCCTGGGATAGTTGCTGGTCCAATTCAGGAGTGGAGATTTCCGCCAGCAGTTCGCCTTTTTTTACCCTGGCGCCAATGTCGAAGTACCACTTCGTCAAGTATCCAGAGGTCCGCGCAAAAATAGGCGAATCCGTATACGCGGTCACGTTGCCCGGCAGCACGAAACTATCCACCGGAGCGCCGGGTTTCGCCGGCAATGCAATCACGGAAGGTGCTGCCAGCTCGTTGGTTCGCTCCGCGAGAACGGTATTGGCCGAGTTGCGGCTCATCACGCCGAAAACTCCGAGCAACACCGCCACGCCAAGTACCAGAATGACGCCCACCAGCGCCGTTCCACCGGAAATGGCCTTCTGTTCCGGTGCCGACTCGTGGTGGTGTCCCGATTCAGGAGCCGCCTTCGGGTTAGGTTTAGATTTGTTGCTCATAGCGTAGTTACTCCTCGAACTCGTCAAGGGTTCCGGCCCGCGACGGGCCTTGCTTCGCCTTGCGGCGCCTCTCCAGCCAGCCGTGGACGAGAGAGAAAGATGCAGGCACAAAGAACAGCGTAGCCACCGTGGCCAGCAGCAGCCCGCCAATAACGGCGCGTCCCAGCGGGGCGTTCTGCTCTCCGCCATCGCCCAGCCCCAGCGCCATCGGCACCATGCCGATAATCATGGCCAGCGCCGTCATCACCACCGGCCGGAGGCGGACAAAGCCCGCATTCAACGCCGCCTTCCGCGCGTCGCCCACCAGAATCTCCAACTGCTCCCGCGCAAAGGTCACTACCAGGATGGAGTTGGAAGTCGCCACACCCATGCACATGATGGCCCCGGTAAGCGCCGGAACGCTCAGACGCGTGTGAGTCAGAAACAGGAACCAGACAATGCCGGCCAGCGCCGCCGGAAGTGCCGCAATAATCAGAAACGGATCGAGCCAGGACTGGAAATTCACCACAATCAGCAGGTAGACAAG
>JBEKZG010000323.1:0-4967 GCA_049510095.1 Occallatibacter sp. | reverse complement strand
TCGTTGCGAATCAGTGTTCCAGGATAATCGGACCCAACCGACAGATCGAAGGAGTGATCGACCGGTCCGGTTGTGTCCTGGAGATTCGCGACGATGACTCGGGGTCCAGCCTTTTGCGCCGGCTCCGCTCGCGCAACAACCGCCATGTACGCCGTGATCGTCGCGAACAGAAGCAGATTCGATTTCCTCATAGCGACTTTCCTTCCATCGTCGTCGCCTAAGCCTGGGTACCGGCTCGGGTGGATGCGTGTCTGCATTCTCCCAGGCCAGTGCTGACTCTAGCTCTGTTTCTTCGCGCTCTGCGCTTGCCAGTAGACGGAGTAGCGCTGCTCGCCTATCTCATACATGGGCATCGGTTCGAAGCATCGATGGACAGACGATCAGTCTCTGCGGCCAAAACTGGCGCAGACAATTCCAGCGGAAGAATGATGAAAATGATTGACCGAACACCTGCGCAGAACTTCATGATGACTCCCTCGGGAGAACTCCGCCGATCGGCTGCGTGCGACCGTCGCTACTCCGGATGGCGGACCGCGCAACAAATGATAGTTTCGTGTAAACGTTCTCTCGGATTCGGACTATACAGGAACTTTCAGGTTGAGAGCAAGTAATAAATCGATGTACTAAATGAATGAGGGAGACTGTTCCACTCGCGTATCGTCCCGCTGGCCGGGGGAATTGCGGCCGCCAGCAGCGCTATCCAGGTGACCTGTTAAACGATTCCCGCGACTCCCTCCGATGTCGCCGCTTTGATCCCGGTCTCCCGCTCCAATCGAATCGGAGCCGTCTTCCATTCCCGCATGGCTTAATTCTTCGCCGGAGCCGCGGTCGCCTTTGCCGGCGCCGTCTTCGTCGCAACCGGAGTGGGCACCACAATCCTGGCCGTCTTGATGCTGTCCAGCAGCGGGAAATTCTGATCCAGGTAAGGCTTTCCTTCTGCTGCAATCCGGCCCTGATTGGGAGCCTCCCCGTAGCCGGTATACAGCTGCTCCACCACGTCCATGCCTTCCGCCACAGTGCCGAACGGCGAGAATCCCATCCCATCGAGCCGGCTATTCTCGCCTAGGTTGATGAACAGTTGCGTAGTCCGCGTGTTAGGTCCGGCGGTCGCAAAAACCACCATCCCTTTGGTATTGCTCTGCGTCACCGGGTCGTCCTGGATATCCGCGTCCTTCCATGCCGCACTCACCGCCGGGTTCGGGCTTAGGCCGAACTGCACCACAAACCCGCTCACCGCGCGGAAGAAGTGAGCATTGTTGTAAAACCCGTTCTTCACCAGGTTGTAGAAGCGGTCCGCGCCCAGCGGCGACCAATCCCTGTGCACCTCAACCACGAAAATCCCTTTGGTGGTTGTGAAGCGAACTTTGAAGGTGGCGGGAGCCTTCGCTTTCAGCAGTGCCGGATTCAACAACGCACGGTTGACGGCTGCGTTCGCCGGTGCGGTGGTCTTCTTCGCCGCGGTTGCCGTCGTGCTCGTCGTCTTTTGTGGCGCAGCTTGCGCGGCAGCAACTCGCCCACCGCACACCAAACCGGAAATCGCCGCAAGAGCAAGGAGAGAAACAGAATTAGTTTTCATAGCGCGCAAAGTATAACAGCCGAAGTGGGGTGCCCCGGTAATTAAAATCCCCCGGTCATTCAAATTGAAGAGCTCTCCTCGATCTTCACCACAAACGCCGTGAACGTCCGCTCGCCGGCCACCAGCATCTGGTGCGGCACGCCCGCCGGTACATGCGCCACATCGCCCGCCCGCAGCTCCTGCCGCACGCCGCCCTCCACACGCTCCCCACGCGTCTCACCCGGCCCAACTGTCCGTGCCCCGGCCACCGTACCTCCAGTAACCAGCGTCGCCTGTCCAGCCAGGACCACAAAGATGTCGGCGAATTTCTCGTGCAGCTCCGCCTCGCCGTCGCGGCTTCGAAATGAAAGCATCGTCTTGTGCTGCGGATACTCCTTCAGCGTTTCGCTCGCTTGCCCGTCCCCAAATTTCGCCAGCTTGCGCAAATACGCCGCCCGTTCCAGCAAAATCGCCGGCGTCCAGTGATCCAGATGCGCGGGCTCCTTACCCTTCTTCTTAGCGCTCTTCACCGGTGGAGCAATCTCTTTCTCCGCCGGAAGAAGCTCTTTCAGAATCCGCTCCGAATATCTGTCCATGACTTCCTCGTAGCCCTCATATCGAACTGCAGCCGTCTCGCCCTCACGGTAGTCCCGCAACTTCGCGCGCCCGCTTGAAAATCTCCACAAACATCGCCCGTGTCAGCTTGCCGGTGTTCGTGTTTTGCAGCGATGGATGGTAGCTCGCAATCACCGTCAATCCATCATCGAACCGGTACTCCGCGCCGTGTCCAAATACAAGCCCCCGTCGTGCCGATACTTTCGCCGTGCGCACCGCGTGCGCCAGCAAGCCGTCAAACGCTATCTTGCCCAGGCACACCACCACACGCAGATTCTTGAGCAGCCCAATCTCCTCGTCCATCCACCGCGCGCAGTTGCGCTGCTCCTCGGGTGCGGGCTTGTTGCCCGGTGGAGCGCACCGCACCACCGCGCTGATCCACAGCCCAGTCAGTTTCATTCCGTCGTCGCGTGAAACCGCCTTCGCCTGAGAGGCAAATTCCGTCTCATGCAGTACGGGATACAGAAAATCTCCCGACCCATCGCCGGTAAAAGGCCGCCCCGTGCGGTTGGAACCATGCGCCCCCGGAGCCAACCCCAGCGCCATTACCTGCGCGTCTTCGTCTCCAAACGACGGTACCGGCCTGCCCCAATATTCATGGTCCGCGTAAGCTCTCCGCCGCACCCGCGCCACCTCCGCGCAATACTCCCGCAGCCGTGTGCAACGCTCACAGGCCACAATGCGCGTATTCAGGACTTCAAGCGGAGATTGCGCATGACCCATGCCGAAATTTTAAGGTATCCCACCTTCCCGATGCGTCATACTTCCATGCGGAGGAGTTAGCGATGAAACCCGCAAAGCTTTTGCTGCTCGCCGGCGATTTTGTTGAAGACTACGAGATCATGGTGCCTTTCCAGGCCTTGCAGATGGTCGGCCACACCGTCGACGCCGTCTGTCCCGGCAAGAAAAGAGGCGACCAGGTCCGTACCGCCATCCACGACTTTGAAGGCGACCAGACCTACACCGAGAAGCGCGGCCACAACTTCGCCCTGAACGCCACCTTCGACGAAATCGACCCAGCCTCTTATGATGCCCTGGTGATCCCCGGCGGCCGCGCTCCCGAATATCTCCGCCTCAACGCAAAAGTCCTCGACATCGTTCGCCATTTCGATCAGGCCGGCAAGCCTATCGCCGCGCTCTGCCACGGCCCTCAGTTGCTGGCCGCGGCCGGCGTCCTCAAGGGCCGCAAACTCAACGCCTATCCCGCCTGCGCCCCTGAAGTCGAATTGGCCGGAGGAACCTTCGTCCCCGTCGACTTCTTCGGCGCGGTAGTCGATGGCAATCTAGTCACCGGCCCCGCCTGGACCGCCCATCCCGCCTGGCTAGCCAAATTTCTCGAAGTCCTGGAAGCCCATTTGGCAACCCACTAACTTGTTCAATAGCCGGCGCAGTGGAGTTAGCTGGATCCCAATGCGTCCCAGCTAACTCGCTGCCCAGCTACTTGTCAATCAACGCCTTCATCATCGGCGCATAGCGTTCGCCTGCCGCCGCATCCGGCGGGAAGATCTGCTGAAGCTCTTCCATCAGTTCCGGCGCCAGTCCAATCTCCACAGCAGCCGCATTCTCGTCAAGATATATCCGCCGCTTTGTCCCCGGAATCGGCACAATGTCCTGTCCCTGGGAAAGCACCCACGCCAGCGCAAGCTGGCTCGCGGTCACGCCCGCCTCGGCAGCCAGTTGCTTCACCTTCTCCACCAGTTCCAGGTTGCGCGCGAAGTTCCCGCCCTGAAACCGCGGATGAAATCGGCGCGTGTCATCCGTGTCAAAGTCCTCCGGGCTCTTGATCGCGCCCGTCAGAAACCCGCGCCCCAGCGGACTGTAAGCCACGAATCCTACGCCCAGCTCGCGGCACGCTGGCAGCACTTCCGGCTCCGGATCGCGCGTCCACAGCGAATACTCCGTCTGCAGCGCCGCAATCGGATGCACCTTCACCGCCCTTTCCAGCGTCCCCGGCGCAGCCTCTGACAATCCCAGAAACCGCACTTTCCCTTCCTCCACCAGCCGCGCCATCGCACCCACCGTCTCTTCAATCGGCGTCTTCGGGTCCACGCGGTGCTGGTAATACAAATCGATCGTCTCAATCCCCAGCCGCCGCAAGCTCCCCTCAACCGACTTCCGTACATACGCCGGGCTGCCGTCCACGCCGCGCTTGTGTGGATCGTCCGGGTCCCTGACAATGCCAAACTTCGTTGCCAGAAAAACCTGGTTGCGCCGGCCTTTCAGCGCCCGTCCCACCAGCACTTCATTCGCATGTGGACCATAAGCATCTGACGTGTCCCAAAAATCAATCCCAAGTTCCAGCGCACGGTCCAGCGTGGCCAGCGACTCGCCCTCGTCGCGCCCGCCATAAAAATCGCTCATCCCCATGCAGCCCAGCCCGATCGCGGAAACCTCAGGCCCGTTCGCACCCAATCTGCGTCTCTTCATTTCTGCTCCCCTCACCCACTCCCCAACCTAAATCTTCGGGACTACTCAAGGTCAAGGCGGAGAGCCCCGCGGCGTTTCGACCGGAAATCTGGCGATACATTTCGATGAACTGGAAAAAATCCTGCCAAAGCGGTCAATATTGAACAGTCTGCGGATGCACGCACCGATATTCTGCGGGTGGAGAAATGTAGCGTTCCTCAGACCTGCTCTCCGGCTCGCCGTTTGCACCCGCAAACGGCGAGCAGGTTTCCTTCCCCTCTTCCCCTCTTCCCCTCTTCCCCTCTTCCCCTCTTCCCCTCTTCCCCTCTTCCCCTCTTCCCCTCTTCCCCTCTTCCCCTCTTCCCCTCTTCCCCTCTTCCCCTCTTCCCCT
>JBEKZG010000322.1:0-4973 GCA_049510095.1 Occallatibacter sp. | reverse complement strand
CTTGCCAAGGTCACGGTCCCGCGTAACGGACAGGGCGAACGGTCATCGATAGCCAACCCGGCATCGTTGGCCGTTCGCCCTTGTTGCATTCGGAAGCGGCCCGTTTACCATGGAAGCCGGAAGCAGGAGGGATGGAGTGAGGCTCTACCGTACGAAGGCCGGTTGTTTTGTGGAGGAGGATGGACAGTATTTTCGCATCGCTGTGGCAGATTGGGACCGGCTGCTTGCACGGGATGATCTGCGTGACTCGCTGGTTGGGCTGATCGCGGGGCAGAAGCCCGCACCGGCGTTTGATACCGAGGAAGTGGTGGCGCCTATCAGCAAGCAGGAGGTGTGGGCGGCGGGTGTGACCTACTACCGCAGCCGCGGGGCTCGGATGGAGGAATCAAAGGACGCGGGCGGAGGCAGCTTTTATGATCGGGTCTACTCAGCGGAGCGGCCCGAGCTGTTCTTCAAATCGACGGCAAGCCGCACGGTGGGGACGGGCGGTAAGGTGCGGATTCGCGCGGATGCGACGTGGAATGTGCCGGAACCGGAGTTGACGCTGCTGGTGAGTTCGACGGGGCAGATCACCGGATATACGGTTGGGAACGATATGAGCTCGCGGGATATTGAGGGCGAGAACCCGCTGTATTTGCCGCAGGCGAAGGTCTACAACGGCAGTTGCGCTCTGGGTCCGGGAATTCTGGTGAGTGCGGAACCGTTGGCTGTGTCAACGGAGATTGCGATCGAGATTGTGCGCGAAGGAAATGTGGAGTTTGCGGGACAAGTGGCGCTGACAGAATTGAAGCGCGATCCGAAGACGCTGGTGGAATATTTGTTCCGGGATAATTTGTTTCCGCATGGATGCTTCCTGATGACGGGGACGGGGATTGTGCCGCCAAGTTCGTTTACGCTGGCGAGCGGGGACTTGATTCGCATCACGATTGAGCCGATTGGGACGCTGGAGAATGAGGTGGCGTGAACGGGAGCAGCGAGTCAGCAAGTCAGCGGGTCAGCGAGTTAGCCTCTATCAGGCCTAGTTAGTGACTTAGTAAGTTGGCGACGACCAGGACGTGTGAATCCCTCGCGACGGTCACGGCTTTGCGTCGACGACGCAGCGGAATCCTACGCCGCCGGAGCGGTCGTAGCCGGGAGCCATGAGGAGCAACTTGCTGTGCTCGTTGTTGCGATAAGCCAGGGGGAAATACCAGATGGAGCCTTGCGGCTGGTAGTATTCGCCACCGCGGAGGATGGCGGCGCGGGTGTGCTCATCCTGGAATTCGTCCGTCCATTGCCAGACGTTGCCGACCAAGTCCATGACGCCGTAGGGGCTTGCGCCGTCCGGATGGGCATCGACGGGATCGGGGCCTGACATGGTGCGGCCGGTGGCGGGGGTTGTCATGCTGGTGGGCTGCCATTGATTGCCCCATGGGAAAGTGCGGCCATCGGTGCCTTGCGCGGCGAATTGCCACTCCCACTCGTGGGGCAGCCGCTTGCCGGCCCATTTTGCATAGGCGCGCGCGTCTTCGAGAGAGACCCAGGTCACGGGGCGGTTCTCCCAGCCCTGGGGAAAAGAGCCGTCCTTCCAATCGCGTAGAAAGTTGATGGGGTCGCGAGGGGTGTAGTGGGCGGCGTCGAGGAACTGCTTGAATTGCGCATTGGTGACTGGGAATTTGTCGATGAAGAACGGGGCGACCTGCATGGAATGCTCGTGGAAGCGGCGCGGGGAGTCTTCCCAGGGATACTGCACGTCGACGCCGGAATTTCCACCGCCCTCGATCTCTGTGCCCTGAACTTTGAAGACAAACTGGCCGCCGGGGATACGGATCATTCCGGCTGGAGCCTCGGTTGCGGGTTTGGTTGGCGGGATTTCCACGAGCGATTGCGAAAGAATTTGGCGGGCATGAGAAAAACTGTCGAGCGGTTCTTTGGTCATTGCGGCCATGCGCTGCGTGAGGGCCTCGATTGCTTCACCTGGTTCGCCGGGCGTGGCGAGAATTGCTCCGTAGCCGTTGGATTCAATGTTGAAGCTGAGAACGGCTGCGGGGCCGCTTGTATCGGGCTTTAATTCTCTCCCATGGTAGAGATCGAAGTAGCGCATGCCGGGCGTGATGGGCACATCCATCTGGCGTCCGTCGATGTCGTAGCCCGTGCGGTTGATGATGGTCCAGACGGTTTGATTGCCCAGCGGCCAGCGGCTGGCGTAGACGCCGTAGTTGTGCATGGGATAGAGGGGCTCCCAATCGGGACTAACGAGGAAGTCTGCGACAGCGCGCTCAATTGTGGCGACGCGGCGCGTGGCTTTGGCGTCGCGGGGATTGATTCCGTTCCAGATGCCCCATACGTTCTCCCAGCTCTCCCAGCCGACGCCATTGAAGAAGGCGAATTGGAGATCGCTGGTCTTGTCGGTGTTCCAGCGATCGCTGATGTTGACCATGTGACGGGTTTCAAGCCACTTGAAGCGGTCGACCATGGGGATGAAGGGAAAGTTGTACTGGCCCCAGGTCATGACGTTCCACGCAAGGGCTTCATCGCTGGGGCTGCTTTCCGGTTCAAAGGCCAGGGGATGGCCGATTTTTTCCGCAGCCAGCGAGAAGCCGAGCGGGACGCCATCCTGGGTGTCGCCGTTGATGCCGTCGGCGTCTATCTCTTTCATGAGGGCGGCGATGGCGTCAGGCCATGACTGATCGGGCTGATGCGTTCCCTCATCCCACATCATCATGGGGAATAGGACGCGAACACCACGACGATGAAAATCGGCGACCATCTGCCGGACACCCTCGACACCGCCTGGCATGGATTCGACCATTTCGAGCTGGTTACGGTCGTCGATGCCCATGTTGGGATAGGTGGACCAGACGAGCACGGCGTCGATGCCGCCGTAGCGTTTTTCAAGATCGTCGAGGTAGCGGTCGACGGTGTAGCGGCCGGATACGGGGTCGTAGAAGTAACGGTCCTGCACCATCAATTGAGGCTGGATGAAGCTTGACTGGGTCCAGCTAAGGGCAGGCAGTTCGTATCGGGAGGGGTCATAGGCGGTGCGAATGCGGCGCTCCGCGCGCCAGTGTTGCAGGTCGTGGAGCCAGCGTTCATGCGTGTAGGGCGGGCAGCCGGCGATGACTGCATTTTCCCAGGCGTTATGGAGGTTGAGGCATTCAGGCGGGGGAATTTGTTGGCCACGGGGACCGTACTGGGTGTCCTGGGCCAGCATGGGCGCGACGGCCGAGATGTTAATGGCCAAGGCGAGAAGCCCAAGGCAAGATTTGTGAATCATTTGAAGTCAGTGCTCCCATGGTTTTGGATTCCGCGCGGAGGGAAATGGACCGAGAAACTGTCATGCGTGAGCTTCGAGGAAGGCATTGACCTCGGCGCGGGTGGGCATGGACGCTTGCGCGCCGCGGCGGCTGACGGAGAGGGCGGCTGCGGCACTGGCAAAGCGCGCAGCTTCCCATGGGTCACGGCCTTCGAGCAGCGCCACGGCGAAGGCGCCGTTGAAACAATCGCCAGCGCCGACGGTGTCAATGACTTCTACCTTGAAGGCCGGCACCCAGGCTGACTTGCCGCCGGCGACGGCAACATACGAGCCTTCCGCGCCGCGCTTCAGGACAACCCCGCGCAGGCCTTTTTCGATGAGGTGCTTCGCACCGTCCTCGACTGAGAGTGTTTCGCCGAGATAGAAGGCAGCCTCGGTCTCGTTGGGCGTGAACCAGGCCGTTTGGTGGAAAACGGTGTCGGGCAGTATTGCGGCGGGCGCGGGATCGAGCATGACGGGAATTCCGGCTTCCGCGCAAAGAGCCAGGGTGTGGCTGACGGTTTCCAAGGGCAGTTCGAGTTGGCAGAGGACCATGCCGGCGGAACGAATGAGCGCGGCATGTCGATCGACGGTGGTTGGATCGACTTTGCCGTTTGCGCCGGGGACTACGACGATGGCATTCTCGCCGGATTCCGAAAGAAAGATTGGCGCGAGGCCGGACGGCCCATCGACTTTCTCCATGGCGGCCGTCACGACGCCGGCGCGGGCAAGGTTATCGAGCAGGACGGGACCATAAGCGTCGCTGCCGACGTTGCCCACCATGTGCACGGGATAACCGAGGCGTGCGGCGGCGACGGCCTGATTGGCGCCCTTGCCGCCGGGGGTGGTGCCGAAGCCGGTTCCGATAACGGTTTGACCGATGCGGGGAATTTGCGGCGTGAGGGTCACCATGTCCATGGTGACGCTGCCTACGACGACGATGGGCTTTCGTGAGTCGGACATGATGCCGGCCTCAATAGAGCGGGGCGAGCGCAATGGCGCCGAGCCCCAGCAGGAAGAAGATGAACATGAAGAGCAGGAGTAACTTGGCCGCACGCGGTGCGCCGGCAAACTCGCGCCAGACGAAGACACCCCAGCAGGCCGAGATCATGGTCGCGCCCTGGCCGATGGAGTAAGAGACGGCCGGGCCTATGGGTTTGGCAAGGTGTGCGACCGAGGCGATGAAGTTGGCAACAGCGCCGACGCACCAGATGGCGCCGCCAAGAAGGCCCGCCAGGTGCCAGCCGAAGGGAGCGCGGCCGTAGCCGGAGCCGTCGACCGGAGGCTTGCCGTCGAGAGGGTTGGCCATGAGAAACAGGTTGGCGGGAATGGTGGAGAGCAGCACGCCGAGGGCAAAGTAGAACGCGATGGCATAGGGACCGGGGCCAGCGTCGCGGGCCAGGTTGTGGGTAGCGATGGGATACCAGCCGCCCATGAGCACACCGGCGACGAGCGAGAGACCGATGCCGCGACTGGTTGTAGCTTTGGCCTCGGCTTCACGTTTGCGATATGCCGCGGCGTCGAGAATGATGGCGATGGTGACCATGGCAACGCCGCCGAAGAGAAGCAAGGGATTGCCGGCGGGGTTGATGTAGTAGCTGGAGACAGCGCCGATCACCAGTGCCAATCCGATGCCAACGGGGAACGCTACGGCAAGCCCGGCGACGTCAATGGCGGCAACCAGCATGAGGTTGGCGTT
>JBEKZG010000321.1:0-4973 GCA_049510095.1 Occallatibacter sp. | reverse complement strand
CTTTGAGGCATTCGGCGTCTGGATAAGGCCCAGAAGGCTCATCCACCAAACCCTTGATCGTAACACCCCGGTCGTGGGGGCGGGGTTAAAACTAATGCGTATCCCGAACCCGCACCAAAAACCGCTCACCGCTAGGATGTCTTTTCGGGTTCGTGACTGTATGTGATGGGATGCACACTATTTGCAGCGTCCCGACCAAGTATGGTATTCGGGATAGACTACGCAAATGTTGAAGGCGGCATGAGAAGACGCTCCAGACGTACTCCCAATATTTCGGAATCCACAGGCAAGATCGGCCAGGAACTTCCATCGAATCAACCAGCTCCGCTGGTTCCATTCTATCTGGACGACCCACCGGCGGCGCAGGCCCAGGCCGCGACACAGCAGACTCGTCCCATTCAGAGCCAGACCGCTCAGGGTCATAGCCCGCATCGCCCGGCCAAGGTGGAACGAACGGCCATGCCAGATTGGAATGAAGCTGCCGGCACCGGGCGGCTGGAAATGGAGACGCAGCCGGAGATGCCCAGCGTGCCTCCGCAAGAGCCGGAGGCCGCGGAACGCTCGCCGCAGACCCCAAAGGGCTACGTGGTGCTGGCGATTGGATTGCCGGGGTCCGGCAAGACGACATGGTTCCGGCGGCGCGGTGTGACTCCGCTTTCAAGCGACCTGCTGCGGAATATTTTGTTCGACGATGTGGAAGAGCAGCGGTATCAGGGACTTGTCTTTTCCACTTTGCGGTCGCTGCTGCGGGCGAGGCTGATTGCGCGCATGCCGTGGAACTATGTGGATGCGACGAATTTGTCGATACACGAACGGCGTCAGTGGATCAAGATGGCGAAGAGCTTTGGCTACGAAGTGCAGGCGGTGTTCTTCGATGTGCCGCTGGAGGTTTGTTTGCAGCGCAACAGCCAGCGCGACCGCAGCGTGAGCGAAGACGTGATGCGCAAGATGGCGGAGAAGTTGAAACCGCCGGTGTTTGAAGAGGGGTTTGCGAAGATCACAGTGGTGCGGGTTAAGAGCGCGGGGTGAGTTCGAAGGTAACTTCGATGCGATTGTCCCACGGTGTTGGCGAGATCATCTGTTCGACGATATCGGTACGTCATCGCCTAACCGCTGCGCTGCTTCTCCTCGGTGTCTTCCCCGGGATTGCATTCCTCCTGGGCTGCAAGAAACCGTCTTCGCCTAAGGCAGCAGTTGCAACCCTGCAACCCGTGCCTCAGGTGGCTCAAACCAATGTATCGAATAGCGATGAACAATCCTGCCGCACATTCGTACAGGCCTTCTATGACTGGTACGTTGCAAACGATGACAAAGACAGGTTCACCGCTTCTCTGCGTCCGAGACGTTCCGCTTTCGAACCGAAACTGTGGAATATGCTTGTGGCTGACGATGAGGCGCAAAGTCATGCGGACGAGATTGTCGGGCTGGACTTTGATCCGATTCTGGCCAGTCAGGATCCAAGTTCAAAATTCCGCGTCGAAAGTGTCTCATCCAATGAAGGGCATTGCGAAACAGTCGTTCGAGGTGTTGAACAAGGGACAAAACGTGAACGCGTGACGCCGGAGTTGAGGATTGTTCACGGGAACTGGATTTTCGTTGATTTTCACTATCAGTTTGAGACCCAAGGAAAGTTATCCGAGAGCAATCTTGTGCAGATTCTGAAGGACTTGAAAGAGCAGAGAGTGCGCGACCCTCAGGAGAAACCTAAATGATCTCTTCCCCTGTTTCTGTTCCCTATGTAGAGCCTTGGCTGCGTGGAACTTATGAAGAGGTTCCGGCTGTGGGGCGCGCTGTTTTGCATGCGCTTGATCTGGCGATTGACGATTTGACGAAGTGGAATGAGGGGCTGACGGATGCCGAGGTTCACTCGCAGCCCTTGGGACTGCCTTCGGTGGCGTTTCATCTGTGGCATATTGGTCATTCGACGGACAGGCTGCTGAGTTATGCGGAAGGGAATCAGCTTACCGCGGAGCAACTGGCGGCTCTGAAATCAGAACAAAGTGGCGAGGAAACTCTGGCTGCGCTGCTGGCTGAGGTCGAGGTTTCCTTCAGCAATGCCGCGCAGCGGATACGGGTTTTGGCTACGGCTAACTTCAATACTTTCAGAGGCGTGGGGCGGAAGCAGTTGCCCACCACAATTGGCGGAGCTCTGATTCATGTGGCTGACCACACGCAGCGGCATGTGGGGCAGGTGGTAACCACTGCCAAGGTGCTGAAGGCGCTTCGGGGCTGACGTTGGAATGTCCGGAAAATTGCGGGTCCACACATCGGAAACGGGCGTAGAATCATTTTGTGAAAATCTTTTCCGCGGTTGCGCTGGCTATCGTCATGATTGCGCTCCCGGTTTGTGCGCAGCGGGGTGGGGCGCGCGGCGGTTCTTCCGGACATGGCGGGGCTGTATCTCGTGGAGGATATGCGGCTTCCGCTCCCAGGGCTTATTCAGGCTATTCCGGTGCCAGAGCATATTCAGGGTATCGCGGCGCTGTTGCGGGTAGAGCGCCTGCCGTCGCTCCTGGTTATCAGAGAGGCACTGGCGGGTATGTTGGTGGGCGACCAGGCGCTGGGGCGGCCTATGCGGGGAGTGATCGTCGCCGCAGGCCGTATGTGCCGGGTTATCGCGGGGGAATGGGTTACGTTGCTTCCGGCCCTGTGTGGATTGGCGGCTATTATCCTTCGTATCCGATAGATACGGGCTACGACGATCCTGGAGTGCAGAACCTGAACCAGTCTCCTGATGGATACGATGCGGGCCCTCCCGATCAGGGGCCACCAATTCCTGCGGGTGTCTACCCACCGAGCGCAGCCGCTTCTGGTCCGGCCCCGGAACCGTCCAGCGAAGATGGGGTGACGCTGGTTTTCAAGGATGGGCGGCCCCCGGTGCAGGTGCATGACTACGTTCTGACGCAGAACAAGCTCTATGTGTGGGATCGTCACCAAATGGTGATTCCAATCGACTTACTTGATCTGGTTGCGACGACGAAGGCCAATCAAGAAGCGGGTGTGGACTTTAAACTGCCCGAAGTGAGCCGATAGACTAAGGAACCGCGAAAAACAATAGGCCCGCAGGGGCTGAAGCCCGACTCATTCTATTGGCTCTATCGGCACGACTGAACAGCTTGGTGAAAATGTCGAATATTGAGGCGGACTTTTCGAAAACTTCCCTCAGGGGCTAAAGCCCGGCGTTGATTCTATTGTTCTTGTGGCACGATTAAAATCGTGCCCTTTCAAAACAACTGCCTCTGAAGAGTTATTCACCAAGCTGTGAAGTCGTGCCCTGACGCTTGTCGAGGCTCCGAAGGCGTTTTTTTTCACCAACTGTGAAGTCGTGCCCTTTCAAAGTGCTGTGGCCAGTGCTTATGCAGGACAGGATGCTAGTTCGCTTGTTCCTCAATCACGAGTGAGTCGGAAGCCGCATCCGGATTCAGGTCCTGGATGTGTCCCATCTTTTCCTGCTTGGTCTTGAGGTATCCCGCAAATGTCTCATGTGGCTCGACTTCGGCGGAGACTCGCTCGACGACGGCGACTCCTGCCGACTCGAGGGCCGCAACCTTTTCTGGGTTGTTGGTGATGAGTCGGACCTGCGAGACGCCGAGGAGTTTGAGGACTTCGGCGGGCAGTTCGTACTCGCGGCAGTCGGCGGCAAAGCCCAACTTGACATTGGCTTCTACGGTGTCCATCCCCTGGTCCTGCAACTCATAAGCTTTCAATTTGGCCATTAGGCCGATGCCGCGGCCCTCCTGCTGCTCGTATAGGAGAATGCCCGCGCCGGCGGCGGCGATGCTGCCGAGGGCGAGCTCGAGTTGCATGCGGCAATCGCAGCGCAGGGAACCAAAGACATCGCCCGTAAGGCATTGAGAATGAATGCGAACCAGGGGGGGAGCGAAGTGAATGTCGCCCATGACCAGGGCTACGAGGCCTTCGACCTTGCGGCCTTCGCGAGCGCTCTGCTCGCAGCATGGGCGGGGCGCCGGCAACAGGCCCTCGAAGCCGAGGATGCGGAAGTTTCCCCAACGGGTGGGGAAGTCCGCTTCGGCGATCCTGGTTACGGATTCAAAGGCCATGGAATCATTCTACAAGGGCAGTGACGAAAAGCAGTTGTCAGTTATCAGTTGTCAGTTAAGAACCTGCCGTGAAGATGTGAATGAGCGAAAAAGTGCCCGTGAAAAGGGTAGTTACAGGGTTAGAGATTTCGATACGGGAGTTGGTCTGGAGGGTTGGTAAAGGCGCCAAAGGTGGGCCTGCGGGGTTAGTGGTAAATCGATTAAGGTTTGCTTAGATGTACAGGAAACACCGGATGATTAACCATAGAATTGAACCAAACCGACGACAAGCTAACCAGAGAATTACCCAGAACCGATGGCAAGCTCACCATAGAATTACCCAAAAGCAAGCCTGTGAAAATGTGAAGCTGTGGGCTGGACGCGGTTTGAGGCGGTTTCGGGGGAATTATGGCTGTCAATTATGTGCATTTTTTGGCTGTGTGGCCGGGCTTTCGAGGGGGAGGACGGGCGGCTGGCGGTATTCGAGTCAGGATCGGGTGCGGGTCGGGCTCGGAGTGGATTCGGGCATTACCCTGACTTCGTCATGAGGCCCCCGCTATGGCAAGTTCCTGGAGAGCCAGAGAGCCCGCACACTGGATTTCGAAATCCGCGCGCGAGCTCCCCATTAAAGTGTCTTGATCAGCCCGAAAACTTAGAATTGGCGAATATACTTAGGCGCAGTATCAGACCGATTGCCGGAAGAGTGCACGATCACAACCTTGAGTGTGCATGAGTCTGAGAAATCAGGGTTCCAATTCCATCCGTTCCCAATGGCAAAGGAAGTCCCGTGACAATGTCCGCAAAATCCAATGACCGAGCCGCAACGCTTTCAAACGCGTCACCAGGACCAGCACTCGTGGAAGCTGTTATTCCGGAGCACGATCTGGCGCCGCAACTTAGACGTCTTGCGGAGCCCCCACGACGCTGCGCCGG
>JBEKZG010000320.1:0-4989 GCA_049510095.1 Occallatibacter sp. | reverse complement strand
TTTTGATGGAGGTTTGATCGAGCGTCAACGTGGACTCGCTGGTAAAAGCCCATGCCGCCCAGAAAAGCAGGATGACGAAACTCACGCCCAATCCCCCAACGATGAACCAGATGACAGCGGACTGGACGTCCTCGCGCGATGTATTCGGTCCCACTTTGTAAGAAAAGCGGGCTGCCGCAAGCATGAGCCAAATGCCGACGACAGGACCAAAAAGCAAGAACATCGAACCCCGCCGCGAAGGGATGTGGACAACAATGCCATCCGGTTTCTTTTCCCAGCTGAGCCGGCCTTCCAAGTCCTCAAGCATTCGAGATTCCTCCGCTGCCCTGGTGTTTAGGAGCGTTCGATGCCCAAGCGCCGCGTTTGATGATGCTTTCCGCGGTGCTTGTGGTCACGTTGCGATGTTGGGTTACCGGAACCAAGTTAATGCGCTGACACCGCGGCGTAGCAATGACTCTTTCGTTCGCGGGCTGAGTCGTGGGGAGAACTGGTGGTGGTGCGAAGACGGAGACGGAAGGCATCCATCGACACATGGGCCGAGGATTTGCTGGAAGTAGCCACGAGGGACGAACCAATGCTGGGGTAGGGTTCGGTGTCTGGTTTTGCGCTCTCAGAACCCAAAGCAGGTCACTTGGAAATACCGATGCCCTATACTGCGCTGTATGAGGGAATCCGCGAGCATCGGGGTAGAGGGCATTGGTTACGAGGCCTTCTTCGAGTGGCGCGATTTTGACGGAGACGATTGCTTTAGGGATTTCCACATTCAGCTCGTGATTGGAACCGAGGCCGAGCGGTTCGATTTCGGGGATTGTGCCATCGGGGACTTCGGAGGTCTCTCAGATTCTTTCGGGGGCAACTTGACAAAGCGGATTCTGGGTTCAGATTCCCGGACATTCGGACTTATGACCTCGCGCGTGTCGAGAATGGATTCTTGCTTCAGATTCGCCTCGAGGCGGCGAATCGATCTGAAGAACTCCATATGCGGAAGCCCACGATGACTTTCGACGACTAATTCTTGAAAGAGTACGACGCCGACAAGTCCTGAGCAGATTGTCGGCGAACGGGAAGCTGCGCTGCTGTCACCTTAGGAGTGGCGTCTCAATTTCTCGCAAGCGCTCCCGCAGGGGCTGAAGCCCGGGTTCATTCGTGTCACCATTTTCGGCACGACTGAACAGCTTGGTGAAAAGGTAAGACATCGAGGCAGAATTCTCGAGGACATCCCTCGGGGGCTAAAGCCCGAAGTTGATTCTATTGCTCTTGCGGCACGATTAAAATCGTGCCCTTTCAAAACTACGATCTCTGAAGAGTTTTTCACCAAGCTGTGAAGTCGTGCCCTGACGCTTGTCGGGGATCCGAATGAGTCTTTGCCGCAATCGTTCACTGGGGCTGAGGCCCAGGGAAGTTTTGGTTGGATTAATGCCGGGGATGAATCTCCGATCTCCCACCCCAGAGACGAAGACCTGCCACTGGGGACCGCCGGCCTACCGCTCGGCTTTGTTTTTGTTGCGGTGGGCAATCTTGCTATGCTTGCGCAAATGGGAACCACTGCGATTGAGACCCACGGCTTGACCCGGCGCTTTGGAGCGCTGACGGCCGTGGAGGATGTCACGTTCAGCGTTGCACCGGGGCAATTCTTCGGGTTTCTGGGCCCGAATGGAGCAGGGAAGTCGACTACGATCAAGATGCTGACGGGGCTGTTGGAACCAAGCGCGGGGACGATCGATATTCTTGGCCGGCCTTTCGGGGCGATGGCTCTGGATTTGAAGCGGCAGATAGGGGTGGTTCCCGAAGGAATGGCGCTGCTGGGCCGGTTGACCGCACCCGAGTATCTGCACTTTGTGGGCCGCATGTACGGGTTGGACAAGGCAACCACGAAGCGGCGGACCGAGGAACTTCTGGAGTTCATGCAGTTGGCCAACGAGAGCCGGAAACTGGTGACTGATTTCTCCCATGGGATGCAGAAAAAACTGGCGCTGGCGGCGGCGGTGATTCATGGGCCGAAGGTGCTGTTTCTGGACGAGCCGTTCGAGGGAGTGGACGCGATTGCGGCAGGCATGCTGAAGACGATGCTGCAGGGGATGATCAACCGCGGGGCAACCATTTTTTTGACGACGCACGTGCTGGAGATAGTGGAGCGGTTGTGCAGCCACGTGGCCATTATCAGCAGGGGCCGGCTGGTGGCGAATGGGTCCATAGCGGAGCTGCGATCGGGGGTTTCCTCGCCGGTACCAGGCGCGGAGGGAGAGCGGCGGTTGACGCTGGAAGAGATATTTCTGTCGATTGTGGGCGCGGATGGAATGCAGGAGCCCCAGCAGGAGTTGTCATGGCTGGCATAAATGGGGCTCGCATAGGCCGGACAGGCAGGAACGGCGCCGGAGTTACTGGCCCGGAAGCTGGACCGCAAGTGCCGGCTGGACCGGAAGGGCTTTCTGGAGGGGGCGAGAGTGCGCTGAGGGCTGATGCATTTGGACCGCTTGCGCGGGGGCAATATGCGGCGCTGTTTCGATTGCGCTGGCAGATGTTCACCAATGAGCTGCGCTCGAAAAAAGGCGCGCTTGAGCTGGGTGCGCGTACATTCGGCTACTTGCTTTACGGTTTCACCGGGCTGACGATTGGGGCGGGCGCAGGAGCGTGGGCGTATCTTTTGGTCTCGAGCGAGCAATGGCAGTTTCTGCCCATCGTGTTCTGGATCGGGCTCCTGATCTGGCAGATGGTGCCGGTGATGCTGGCTTCGTTCCAGGAGCAGTTCGACCTGAGCACGCTACTGCGATTTCCGATCGGTTTCAAGTCATTCTTTCTGCTGTATGCGGTTTTCGGGCTGTCGGATGTCTCGACCATCCTAGGCGGCCTTTGTTGCGCGGGCATCTGGGTTGGAGTCACGCTCGCCGTGCCGCACTTGTTTCTCTGGACGACGGCGACGCTGGGAGTTTTTGCGGTCTTCAACATTCTGCTGGTGCGTGCGATCTTTGCGTGGATCGACCGGTGGCTTTCGCAGCGGAAGACGCGGGAGATTCTGATGGGGGTGTTCATGGTGCTTGCACTGAGTGTGCAATTGCTGAACCCGGCTCTGCACCATTTTCCGGGAAGAATCGCAGCACACGCGGGCCGGCGCGCGCGGCCGCAGGAAGTCCACCAGATACAGCTCGAGTACTTTCCCTGGATGAGGACCGCGAATGCGATACAGAAGTGGCTGCCGCCGGGGCTTGCAGCAATGTCGATGAGAGAGGTTGCTGAGCAGAACCCTGAAGCGGCTTTAGGACGGATGGGACTGCTGGGAGTGTATGTTCTGGCAACGGGAGTGGTGCTGGGGGCGCGTCTCAAAGCTGAATACAGGGGCGAGAATCTGGGGCAGGCACCAAAACAAAACAAAAAAGCTGCACGGCGGGTGAAGGAGCCGGGCAATAAATCCACAAGCGAATCTATAAGCGCGCAGGCGTCGAGCGCGCAGAGCGAGGCGGGCCGGCCTGGGACGGGATCGGGGCCGATTGCGGCGGTGATGGAAAAAGAGCTGCGCACGCTGATGCGCTCGGTTCCGCAAATGTACGTGCTGGGAGCGCCGTTGTTGATGGTGTTTATATTCGGCAGCATGTTCCGCTTGAACGCCGGAGGGGGAAATGTGTATCCATTGGCGCTTCCGATCTGCATGGCTTACTCGATGGTGGGGTTCAGCCAGTTGTTTTCAAACAATCTTGGGACCGAGGGAGCGGGAATTCAGATGATTTTTCTCTCCCCGACTCCGGTGAGGACCGTGCTGCTGGCCAAGAACCTGTTTCATGCGCTGCTGTTTGGAGTGGATGTGCTGCTGGCGGGCATCCTGGTCAGCCTTCGGCTTGGACCTCCCGACGGTGCGGTCTTGGCGGGCACAATTGCGTGGCTGCTGTTCGCGCTGCCCATCAACCTTGCGGTGGGTAATCTCTTCTCACTGACCATGCCCTACCGGGTAAATCCGGGGCGGTTAACCCGGCAGCGTGGATCGCAAGCGAACGCGCTGTTGAGCCTGCTGGCTCAGCTTGCGGTGCTTGCCGTTGGCGCGGCGGTCGTCCTTCTGTGCTGGCAGGTGGACAACCTGTGGCTGGCGACGCCCATCTTCCTAGTGCTGGCCGACGGCGCTTTTTTTGTATGGAAGCGCGTTCTGCGCAACAGCGACGGCATGGCGAACAGCCGCAGAGATGTCCTGATTGCGACGATGGCCAAGGTGGATTAGGGCTCTAACCGCGTGATCTCGTATTGATTCAGGGATGAGCGTGGGCCAGGAGAACGGCAGTACGGCCGTCGGGATAGGTTGCGGGAACACTGCTTCACGGTGCCGAAATGAGCGAGGCGTGAAGTCATGTCCGACTTGCAGTGGTGCCGGGGTAGCTATGCCGCTTGGCGTGTCTTCGGGTCATGATGCGGAGGGCGGTCGATTCGGCACGACAAATAAAGATGGTGTCGCCTCTGACAAGGCCGTATTTCACTGTGTCCGAACCGTCTCCTACGAACTCCTCAACGGTGAAGCCGGCTTCTTTGAGGCGATCCCGGAAGTCCCTTCCATACCATCTGCGGTGGTCATCGGCGCCATAGTGCTTAATTCGATCCCGTTTGGAAACAACGGATGGGTTCTCATAGGTGGTTGACCATGCCTCGACGATCGGCACCGCGGTGATGAACATTCCACCCGGAACAAGGACCCGCCGAATCTCCTGGAGAGCCGCCCGGTCGTCAACATGTTCCAAGACATGCAAAGCGATGACGGCGTCTACAGAATTATCAGGGAGATCTATCTTCTCAATGTTCAGGACCATCTGACCGCGACCGGGAACCCGGTCAGCAGTTTTGTAATCGGGCACATACTTCGCGATCGTTTTCGCGAGGCAGTTTTCGGGTGCGAAATGCAGCATACACCGAACATTGGTGAGTAAGTGAAGGCGTTCGATTGCGAGGTACAAGAGCCGATGGCGTTCCCCCGATCGGCAACGGGGACAAACGGCACCGAGCCGCATCGGCATG
>JBEKZG010000032.1:0-13774 GCA_049510095.1 Occallatibacter sp. | reverse complement strand
CGCCGACTGTGGACAGATGGAAGATCCTGCTGAACTATATAGTGGCCAGAATCATCCCCCATCGACCCAGAAAACGACTCGATACAGGCTCGCTCTTGTTAGCCAACTGCTGTTTTTAGGTTAACTCGGCGCTCAACCTCGGTGTTCCAGGAGGCTTCGATCTCCGACTCGCTGGATCCATCGCCATCCTGCTGGAGTTCTCCGATGAGCCAATCGAACTCGCTGGGAGGCAATTGGCGGGCTTCTTCGAGGAGTTCGGCGGCGGTACGAGGCATGGGGAGATTGTAGCGCGGATTTGGGTCCAAAGTCCTATCCGATTCGCCCTCGCCAGTAACCGGGCCGGCGTTTGGCGTGGGCAATCGCAACGATATAAATCTCATCGTGCCAATCGAGGAAAACGACGAAATAGGGAAACTCCTTGAGCAAGACTCTGCGTGTCCCATGCAAGTAGGAGGGATAATGCTGTGGAGAAGCCGCCACTTTGGAAAAGCTGGAAAGCAGCTCGTCCCGAAACCTTCGAGCCAGGGAAATGCTACGCTCTGCGTACCAGACGGTGGCAAGATTAGCCTCGCGCCGGGCGCTCTCGTGAGTTCGCAGGCTCCTCACGGACCAACGATGGCACGGAGGTCCGCCTCGACCTCTTCGAGTGAATAGGTCACGGCTTTCCCCGCCTTGATCTCCTCAACCCTGTGCCCAATCTCCGCTTCCCATGCATCGTCTATCTGAACCTCGGTCGCTTCATCTTCGCAAGGGTCTACGCTCTCCCAAAGCGAATTCGCCAGCAGGATACGCTGATCCTCTGGCAGTTCGTATGCGATTTGTCGGACTTCCTCGAAGGAGTGCGGCATAGATAGATTGTAACGCGGAACTGGATCAAGAGCCGTAAATGTGACCTATTTCAGAAAACTGAGATTGATGCCGTTTTGGCGACCCCATTGCAGGCTCAGGGACAATTCACCGAGATTTGGCAGAGTGACTCCCTCACAGGGGAAATATATTCCGAGACAATTCGGCGACCATGATTTGAGGGCGTACACAAGAAGGAGTTGGTAGACCCCTCCCAGCGACTTGGACTGGCGAAGCTTTTCAACATTTGCAGTTGGTGCGTCGATTGACAACCAAGCCCTATGCTCATCCCACGGACGTTGTTGAGCCTCGGAAGGTTCTTGCCCTTCGGGACCATATTGACCGCTTCCGACGTTAACTGAAAAGACAAACGTGCCGCTGGTAAGGATGTAGCTGTTTCCGCCATTTGCGACGGACATCAGTTCGACCGGCGCATGAGCTCCCCACGAGGCCTGACCCGTTTGTACCGCTTCCTTCGGCGATGGGAAAAATGGCTTCTCTAGTAATAGGACGACGCAGGGCCAATCGTCTCTACGATCAGCCTTGCTGGTTACGCCAAGCTTCCGTTTCAACCATTGCAGAGAATTCATCTGTCACTCCGCGTTGTCGATCTGGGCGCGCTGGAGTTTGTCGGAATAGTCTATGTAGACGGATTTCCAAGTGCTGTAGAAGTCGATGGCGCCCAGGCCTTCGCGGTGGCCGTTGCCGGTGTGCTTGACTCCTCCAAAGGGCAAATGAACTTCGGCGCCGATGGTAGGAGCGTTGATGTAGGTGATGCCTGCTTCCAGGTCTCGAATGGCGGTGAAGGCGCGGTTCACGTCACGGGTGTAAATGGCCGTTGAGAGACCATAGTCGATGGAGTTGGCGATTTGGATGGCTTCATCGAAAGTGGAGAACTCGATGAGGCTGACTACCGGGCCGAAGACTTCTTCCTGAGCGATTCGCATGGTGGGAGTGACGCTGCCCAGGACGGTGGGCTCGAAGAAGGTGCCCTTGGCGTATACGCCTTCCGTGAGAGGATGGCCGCCGGCGAGTAATTTCGCCCCTTCGGCCAGGGCAATGGCAACATACTTCTTTGTGGTTTCAATCTGCGCGGCGTTAATTTGGGGACCGACTTCGACGTTCTCATCCAAACCGTTGCCAACGTTGAGAGTCCTGGTACGAGCAACAAGCTTCGAGGTAAAGCGGGCGGCAATTCCTTTTTGCAGAAGAATGCGGCTGGTGGCAGTGCAGCGCTGGCCCGTGGTGCCGAAGGCGCCCCAGAGAGCGCCTTCAAGAGCCAGATCGAGGTTGGCGTCGTCGAGCACAATTTGAGCGTTCTTGCCCCCCATTTCAAGGGAGACGGGCTTGAAAAGGGCCGCGGCGCGCTGGGCAACTATGGAACCCACTTCACTGGAGCCGGTAAAGCTGATGGCGCGCACGTCAGGGTGCTCGACCAGTGCGGCCCCCGCCTCTTGGCCAAAGCCAGAGACAATATTAACTACCCCCGGGGGCAGGCCGGCGTCCAGGAGTGCCTGGACCAGGTTGTAGGGGGAGAGCGGCGTGTCCTCAGCCGGTTTGATGACGCAGGTATTGCCGCAGACCAGGGCCGGGAATATTTTCCACGAGGGGATGGCCATGGGGAAATTCCATGGAGTGATGAGGCCCACCACGCCGACGGGCGTGCGGACGCTCATGGCGAACTTATTCCGCAGCTCGCTGGGGGTGGTCTGGCCGAAGAGGCGGCGGCCTTCGCCAGCCACGTAGAAGGCTTCGTCAATGGCTTCCTGCACGTCTCCGCGAGTCTCGGCTAAAACCTTGCCCATTTCGCGGGTCATGTCGCGGGCATACTCCTCTTTTCGAACGGAGAGCAGGTATCCGGCGCGATGGAGAATCTCCGCGCGCTTGGGCGCCGGTACCAGGCGCCAGGAGGCAAAGGCTTTCTTAGCGGCAGTCACGGCAAGGTCCACGTCGTCCGCGCCGGAAGCGGGAAACTCGCCCACGACATCGGAATTATCGGCCGGGTTAAGGTTCAGGTACGTCTTGCCGGTCCGGGCGGGGAGCCAATCGCCGCCAATGAGATTCTCAAACCTGGGATGGTCCATGGGGATGCCTCGAAAGCAGAAAGCAGTTGTCAGTTATCAGTTGTCAGCTGCCAGTGATCTGGGGTCAGTTGAACGTCTGACCGGGAAGTAACGAGTTTACCGCATAGATACTGCCGGCGCGCGATTTGAGCTGGTTTGCGGGGCTTTGATACGGGCGCGGCCTAATAGCCGTACAATAAGCGTTGAGGTAGAACTGAACTTCCAATGTCATTGAACGGCTATCCTTCGCGCTCTACGCGCTCGCACGGGCTGCGCTCGCTTTTCAGCATGTTTTCGAGCGACCTGGCCATCGACCTGGGCACCGCCAACACGCTGGTCTTCGCGGCCGGAAAGGGCATTGTTGTCAATGAGCCCTCGATTGTGGCCATCAACAAGAACACCGGCGAGGTGGAAGCGGTGGGCAAGGAGGCCAAGGAGATGCTGGGGCGGACGCCCGGCAACATTGTGGCCATCAAGCCAATGAAGGACGGTGTGATTGCCGACTTCAAAGTCACCGAGAAGATGCTCAACTACTTCATTCAGAAGGCGCATAACAGGAAAATGCTGGTGCATCCGCGGATTGTGATCGGTGTTCCGTCAGAGATCACGCAGGTGGAAAAGCGGGCTGTCGAGGATTCCGCATACCGCGCCAAGGCCAGCGAAGTTTACCTGGTGGAACAGGCGATGGTGGCGGCCATCGGCGCGGGGCTGCCAATTACCGACCCCTGCGGCAATATGGTGGTGGACATCGGCGGCGGAACGACGGACATCGCGGTGATTTCGCTCTCCGGCATTGTGTACTCGCGTTCGGTGCGGATGGCCGGAAACCAGATGGATGAGGCCATTACCAACTATCTGAAGCGCAAGTACAACCTGCTGATTGGCGAGCGAACGGCCGAGGCCATCAAAATCGAAATCGGGTCGGCGTACCCCCTCGACAAGCCGATGACCATGGAAATCAAAGGCCGGAACCTGATTGAGGGCGTGCCGAAGACCATAACCATTGACGATAGTGAAGTGCGCGAAGCGCTGGGCGAGTGCATTGCCGTGATCATGAATGCGATTCGCGTGGCATTGGAAAGAACGCCTCCTGAGCTTTCCGCGGATATTTCCGATCGAGGCATTGTGCTGACTGGAGGAGGTGCGCTGATCAAGAATCTGGACAAGCGCATCCGCGAGGAGACCGGCCTGCCTGTTTCCGTGGCTGACGATCCGCTGGCCTCCGTGGTGCTGGGAACGGGCAAGATGCTCTCCGACTTCCGGCTGCTGCGCAAGATCAAGATCGATTGACGAAGTGCAGGGATCAGAGATCAGGGGGCAGGGATCGGTAGCTGACCTGGGTTGCTTGCATGGCAATCGAGCTTTCCGCCAATATCAACCCTGCCGGACTTGTCAGGGACTCTGCCAACCTTGAAACAACACTGTTTTGCCGATCCCTGAACCCTGATCCCTAGCTTCTATGGAATCGTTTTTCATCCGCTATCGAAACCTTCTGGTGCTGCTCACCCTTCTGGTGGTGCAGATCGTGGGACTGGCTGTGCAGGTGCGGCGGACCAGCGCAGGCCGCAACACGCTCGATCCGCAGGACGGACCGGGCGTGCGTTTGATTCGCTTGTGGGCGGATTCGGTGGTATCGCCTCCTGAGCGGCTTATTCATTCCTCTAAACTCGGCGCAGTGAGTTTATGGCAGAACTATATCGACCTGCGCCATACCCATGAAGAAAACCAGGAGTTGCAAAAGACGATCGACCGGCTTCGTCTGGAGCAGGCCGCGCTGCTGGAAGACGCAAAACAAGGCCAGAGATTGCAGGCATTGCTGAACTTCCAGGAGAAGTACATTTACAAAACCGTGGCGGCGCAGGCCATCGGCGCCAGCGGGAGCGATCAGTCGCGGGTCTTCTACCTGGACAAGGGATCGGCCGATGGGCTGGATAAGGACATGGCGGTGATTACACCGGATGGAATTGTGGGCAAGGTTCGCGATGTGTTCCCGCATTCGGCACAGGTGCTGGCCATCAACGACCAAAGCAGCGGTGCGGGCGTGATTCTGGAGACGACGCGAATTCGCGGCATTCTTAGAGGAAACGCAATCGGACAGCCGCAGATTGTGGGCATCCTGGCGGATCAGCGTATTCAGCCGGGAGAGAAAGTACTAACCGCCGGGGGTGACTTGATTTTCCCCCGCGGGCTGCAGGTGGGAGTGGTTGAAAAAGTGGTGCGCGATCCAGATCCCGGACGCGATGGCTTCATCGACGTGATTGTGAAGCCGGCAGCGCGTCTTGACCAGTTGGATGAGGTTCTGGTGATTACTTCAACGCAGCCGCGCTTTTCAGAGGAAGAGCAAAGAGATCTAGCCACTAGCGAGGCGCTTAAGGGGCAGGAGGCGGCGGCGCTCGCGGAGCAGAAGAAGGCATCGGAGATTATGGCGGAGCGGCTACCGGGGCTTATCGACCCAAACCTGCCTCCGGACCAGCAGCCACGGCT
This sequence comes from Occallatibacter sp., assembly GCA_049510095.1. Classification (GTDB taxonomy): domain Bacteria; phylum Acidobacteriota; class Terriglobia; order Terriglobales; family Acidobacteriaceae; genus Telmatobacter. The sequence continues at coordinate 8,381 of JBEKZG010000032.1, read as the reverse complement.
CGAAACTACGAATCCCAACCCTGTGGTGCGTCCGCCGCAACCGCTGCATTCCGATCGATTTACGCCTGGCGGGACGCAGCCGAAAGCAGAACAGCCAACGCCGGATGGGGTTGAAACCAAGCCAGTGACTCCCGCCGCTGCACCGAAGGATCCGCAGCCATGACGACCATGAGCGGCGACTTTAGCCGCGATCTGGAGGTTCGCCGCTATCCCCTTTTGGTGTATGGCTTGGCGCCGTTGACTGCATTGGTTTTACAGGCTTGGCTGCCCCGGCTGATGGTGGGCTATACGTGGTTTGACCTGCCGCTGGTGATCGTTGTCTACTTCTCGCTGGTGCACCGGATTCCGATTCAGGGGACGGTGATGGGCGCGGGGATGGGCCTGTTTGAGGATGCGCTCACGGGACATGCCATCGGCGTAAACGGCATTGCGAAGACGGTGGTGGGGTTTCTGGCGTCGTCATTGGGCGTACGCATCGACGTCGAAAACCTGACGATTCGACTGGGATTAACCTTTTTGTTTTCATTGCTTTCAAGTGGGATTTTTGTGTTTGTGTACCGGGGGTTGCTGGGAATGAGTTCCGACTGGAACTGGATGAATGAGGCTTTCAAGGCGATCGGGAACACGCTGATTGCGCTGGTGTTGTTCCCGGCGCTGGACCGGTTGCAGATTCGGGAGTGAAGAGACAGTTTTGGATTTTTAAGTTGTCAGTTTTAAGTTGTCAGTTTGCCGAATCCGGCTAAGAGTGAGTCTAAAGGGTCAGATAAAGCCCCCAAACGTTGGTTTGGATGGTTGGGTCGATGGGCCTTTGGTTCGCTCAGAAGTAAAGGAAAGGCCGGAAAACTAACCAAGGAATTGCCCATTTGGGGAGTGTGGTTGGTTGGGAATTGAACCAAATCGATAGACAGCTAACCAGAGAATTACGCAGATGAAAATGTGACGCTGTGGGCTGGCACCGGTTTGGGTCGATTTTATGGGGGAACCTAGTTCGATCTTGGACTTTTTGTGGCCGGGAGGGGCGCGGGTTTGGGGCGTCCGGTCCTGAAGGCCATCAATTCACCAAAGGTATTCAGGGGCCTGAAGGCCCCTGCTCCCTCCGTGGCGGAACGTGAAGCTCGGCGGGGAAATTGAAACAGGGGTAAGCTAGGGCTTATAGGGATGCATTCGAGCCGGGTCAATCGCGAGGAAAAACTCTCCACTGTGAAGCTGACGGTGGTGCAGTACGGGATTCTGCTTATGATGCTGGCCCTGGCTGCCGGACTTTGGCGCTTGCAGGTGCTGGGCGCGGACGGCTTCCGCGCGCTGGCGGAACAGAACCGCATCCGCAAAGTTCCCGTGATGGCCCCGCGGGGCAAACTCTTCGACCGCGAAAACAGGCTCATTGTCGACAATTACCCGTCGGTCTCCTGCTTTCTGGTGCGGGAGATGAACCACAACGTGGACGCCGATCTGCCGTTGATTGCGAAGGGCCTGGACCTGGACCTGGACCAGTTGCGCGCTACGCTAAAGCGGTATCGGGCTGCGCCGGGATATCAGCCAATCCCCATCAAGCTGGATATTACGGCCGACGAGCAGGCGTTTATCGAGGCGCGGCGGAACGAGCTGCCGGAGTTGGAGACGATCGACGAGGAGCGGCGGCTCTATCCGCGGGACGGCTTTGCGGCTCACTTGATCGGGTATGTGGGCGAGGTAAGCGAGGACGACCTGAACAATCCGCGCTTTGCCTATTACGAGCCGGGCGACGTGGTGGGCAAGGCGGGAATCGAGGAGACCTACGACCAGTTGCTGAGAGGCCAGGATGGTTCGCGGGACGTGATTGTGGACAGCCACGGGCGCGAAGTAGGCTACCTGGGAATCCAACATGCGATACCGGGGCAGGACCTGAAGCTGACGATCGACAACGACCTGCAGCGGGCAGCTGAATTGGCGTTGGGAGATCGGAACGGAGCGATTGTGGCGATGGACCCGCGCAACGGCGAGATTCTGGCGATGGTGTCGCGGCCGAGCTTCGATCCGAACGAGTTCGCGGTAAGGATCAACCGCAAGGACTGGAACAAACTGATCAACGACCCGGACCATCCGCTGATGAACAAGGCGCTGCAGGCGCAGCTTGCGCCGGGATCGACTTTCAAGATCATGATGTCTGTGGCCGGATTGCAGGAAGGGATTGCGCAGGATCTCAAAGTCACATGCAGTGGCGGATGGGGTCCTTATGGGTTCTATCACCACTGCGACGAGCATCACGGAGCGGTGAATATCTATAATGCGATTCCCTTCTCGTGCGATACGTATTTCTACCAGTTGGGCGACAAGCTGGGCATCGATCGAATTGCGAAGTATGCGACCGCGTTTGGATATGGGCAAAGGACTGGGATCGACCTTCCGGGCGAGCAGCCGGGATTGATGCCCTCGGCCCAATGGAAGATGAAGAATTACCACGACCGCTGGCGCGCGGATGAGACTCTCGACATCGCTATCGGCCAGGGGGCTGTGGAAGCAACACCCATCCAATTGGCGCGGATTATTGGAGGCATTGCCTCCGGCGGGCACCTGGTGAGGCCGCACAGCGTGTTTCCCGACGAGCTTACGCCCGATTTCCGCAAGGGATTAATCGAGAACTTTCCGGGAAGCGGAGAAGTCGATGTCCCGATCGACCCGGAGAATTGGCAGATTGTGACGGATGGGATGTACCAGGTGACGCAACCTGGCCAGTTCCACACGGCAGGCGGGGAACACCTGGAAGGCATCGACTTTGGCGGAAAGACGGGAACCGCGCAGGTGATGAGTCACGCAGCCCTGGACAAGACGAGCAAGGGACGAATCACTGAGCCCAATGTGTGGTTCGTGGGCGTAACGCCGACGAAGAGTCCCGAACTCGTGGTCGCCGTGCTGTACCAGAATGGGAACAAGAGCTGGTTCGCGGCGCGCATCGGGGCCAAGGTGGTTTCGGCTTACGTGGAGAAACAACGGCGGCTGATGGGAAACCTTCCGGCGGCGAAGGTTGTGGCTCCAGCGGAGATGGGGGCGATGTGGACGGCGCCGGGCGGAGGGGCAGGGAAGGCAATTGGGCAACAAGGCGCCCAGGCCGCAGATACGCAGCAGGGCCATCTAGAGACTGGGCGGTTCCTGGTGCAGAACGGCGAGATTTTGAAGGCGACGGCTCAGAAGACACAGACAGGATCCCTGCCGAGGCAGAGTTCTGAAGTTGCGTCAGCGTCTGCTGGATTGCCGTCTTTAACGTCTCCAAGTGCCGCGCGCCCTGCTTCGGTTCCGGCTCCGCCAAAGGCAAAGGGGACTGCAACGAAGCCGGACGCGATTAAACTGGACGCGTTGAAACCAGCCGACCCGCGAAAGGGGCAATAGATTTGGTACGCCGCTTTATGAGTTTTCGCGACTTCGACTGGGCACTGCTGAGCGTGATTCTGCTGCTGTGCACGATTTCAGTGTTTGAAATCTACTCGGCCACGCTGCACACCAAGTACGCGGCGACTCCCGGGTATTTCAACGAGATGAAGGCGTGGGTTCCGGGACACACGGGCTTCCACACTAAGCAGATCTACTACATTGTGGGCGGTCTGGTAGCGATGTTTATCTTCTCCAAGATCGATTATCACAAGCTGATCGATTTTGCCTGGTGGATCTACGGCTTCTTCCTTTTGACGCTGCTGGCCGTATTGGCCTTTGGTCATAAGGCAATGGGCGGAAGACGGTGGCTGAAATTTGGCTCGATGCAATTTCAGCCATCGGAGTGGGTCAAACTGGTGTTGATTCTGGCCGTGGCGCGTTATTTCGCGAACCTGGGCGGGCGCAGCCTGACGTGGAGAGATATCTTCAAGGCATTTGCCCTGGTGGGCGTACCTTTGCTGCTGGTGCTGAAGCAGCCGGACCTGGGAACGTCACTCACCTATACACCTATATTGATTGCGGGTTTGTTTCTGGGCGGGATCAGCTTTCGACAGGCGGCGATTCTGTGCACGTGCGGGCTGGCCCTGGTGGTTGGCGGCTGGAGCAGCGGGAAACTTCTAAAGCCCTATCAGAAAGCTCGATTGACAAGCTTCATCAACCCGGATAGCGACCCGCGAGGCGCCGGTTACCAGCTTCTGCAATCGAAGATCGCCGTGGGGTCGGGCGGGGTATGGGGAAAAGGCGCGGAAAAGGGCAGCCAGACGCAGGGAGATTTTCTGCCGATTCCGCACGCGGACTTTATTTTCGCGGCATTCAGCGAGGAGCACGGGTTTGTGGGCGCGCTCCTTGTGCTGCTGCTATACTTCCTGATATTGATGCGTTTGATTCAAAACGCTCAAACAGCCGCAGACCTGCCCGGCTCCTTGATTATTATGGGGCTAGTGGCTGTATTGACCTTTCAGATAGCGGTCAACGTGGGCATGGTCATCGGCTTTATGCCGGTCACCGGAATTCCTTTACCGTTAATGAGTTACGGCGGATCGTCGGTGTTGTTTACGTTCCTTTCGCTGGGCGTGGCGATGAATGTCCGCATGCGCAGGTTCGTAAACTAGAGCCTGTTATTAACTTTCCCGCGGCCCGCATTGCGAGAGAAAATCGGGTCAGACGAGGCGGAGGACGAAGACTTTGGCTATTCCAAGGCGAGGACGACAACGAAGTATGACGCGATTTTCTCCGCAACCCGAAGGGCTGGAGCCAATTTTCCCGATTTCGGCGTTGCTCGTCGCTAACATACACCCGGTATGCGTCAACTTCTCGCGTCTTGAACTCGAAAAAATTGGCGCCCAGCGCGGGCCACGCGAAAGTTAATAACAGGCTCTAACGTCCAGGGACCTTTGGGCCCGGACTGAGGCAAGACAAGTTTACCCTTCCGCAAATCGCGAAATTCGCGGGTTGGGGAAGCAGATATTCAAAGCAATCAGACGCTTTTCCAGGTTGGAAGAGCGTGATAGCCGGCCAGGTCCGGATGGATCTCGAGCCCGGCAGGACAAGGGTTCATGAGCACGCAGAGACGGCAAGACCTTTGCACCCCAGCGACGAAGACCCGTCGCCGGGGGCCCCGAGGCAAGCATATTCGGGGTTGCACGGAGCGCGTGGAAGGGTTAGGGCAGATTTGGCTCGCCTTCCTGGCGTGGATCGCCCGTGCAATCGCCAGGGTTGGAACGGCCCCGCTGGAGAAGGTCAATTTGATTTTTCCAACAAGGTTGGCCACAAACTCTCTGCAATTGGATTACCGCACCATTCAGTTCGTTCGGTTTGTTCGGCTTGCCCGCGAGGGCATTCGCCTAGGTTCGCACAGTTCGCCTTCCCCAATCGCCGGCGACCTTAAGAACACGGGCATACCAGCGACTCCAAGGTCATCCTTCCCGCACATCCCCGCTCCTTCCGGTTTCTCGCGTCTTTCTCCGGCCTTGCCGTAAACTCAGCAGGCGAATGCCGCTGGACGGAAAGGTACGATGGCAAAAGAGATATGCATCTCCAGCACGCCGCACGAGACGCGGCTTGCAATTCTTGAAGACGATCAACTCGCGGAGATCTACTACGAACGCGAAAACGAGTACACGCTGGCGGGGTCGATTTATAACGGGCGCGTCACGCGAGTTCTTCCCGGCATGCAGTCCGCGTTTGTGGACCTGGGCCTGGAGCGGGACGCCTTCCTGTATGTAACCGACTTCCTGGAAATGGAAGACACGGAAGATAGCGACGAACTGGAGAAAGCAGCGGCGAGCGGCAGCAGCCAGCCTCCGCGCGAGGTTCGCGCAGCGGCGAATGGGCAGGAACAGACGGGGCAGAACAGGACGGGCGGGCGTCAAGATGGGCGTCAAGAGGACAGGGGCCCGCGTTCGGGACAAAGGCAGGATGGACGGCCGGGTCAGCAGGACCGGACTGGACAGGACAGGCAGGGGCAAGATCGGCAACCCAGAGAACAAAGACTTTCGATCGAAGCTGTGCCGGAATCACCTGCCGCTGGATTCGCGGGTCCGGAAGCAGCGATAAGCTCCGGCGAGGGTATCGATGCGGAATCCGGGCCGGGCGGAGCACGGCGTTGGCGCGGACGACGGCGGCGGCGCGGAGGCCGCGGTGCAACTGAAGTACAGAGCCCGCAGACAGAGTCGGAAGGGACCGCGGAAACGGATGTTGAGGCGGCTCCGGAGGGCGAGGCTGTTCCGGAGATTCAGGCGGCTGGTTTTACTTCGCCTGTACCGGCGCCCCGCGGCATCCAGACCTCCGTACCTTTTGTTTTGCCTGGCGAATCGCTATCGAAGTACGGGGCGGCGCCTGGGGTTGACGCGCCCAAGGCCGCGGCAACGCCGGGTTCGGCGACAGTGGCCCGGCCAGCCAGCAGCTACAAGCCTTCGACGCTGATTGATGCGCCCCTTGAGTGGGATGGCAGCGGTTTGCTTCCCGGTGAGTCGATCTCGAGGCATCGTAGGAGGGAAACAACCGCCGAGCCCATTAAGGAAGAATCCTCAGAGCCTTATTTTTCCGATGCGGGACCGGACGCAATGGAAGAGGAAGAGTTTGTCGAGGCGATGACGGAGATCGAACCTGGATCGGCCGGATCGGCCGCGGCAGAGGAAGCGAAGACGGTGACCGAAGAGGCGCCGGAGTTGGTTTTGGTGGAGGCGAAGGAAGTTGGTCCGGCAGAGGAAAAGCTGGCGGAAGAGACGTTCGAAGAGGATTTCTTCGAGGAGACTTCGGAAACCGCGCCGGAAACCGTACGTGAGATTGCTGCTCAGGCCGTAACTGAAACCGCTTCGGAAATTGTGCCGGAAACAGTTACTGAGACCGCTGCGGAAACCGCGCCGGAAGCCGCTCCTGAATCCGCGCCGGGGACATCGCCTGCGGAGCCGGCGGCGGGAATTGCTGACGCGGCGGAGGGGAATCACCCTTCTGTGGAGGCGATGGCGGAAGAGATGTCCGGAGATGATCCGGTGGCGTCCGCGGTGCTGCGGCAGGATGAAACGCCGCATCGCTTTGGTGCCGACGCGGCCGAGAGCCCCGATGAGGGTGAGGGGCCGGTGGCTGCGGCCGAGGAAGCGAAGAAGGATGCTTCCGCGTCTCACCACGTCGATCCGGCACCGCCTTCGGGCTTCAGGTTGTTTGGACTGGGCGGAAAGAAGAAGACCGAGGAAGCGGCGGCGGCTTCAGTTGCCGGAGTTGTTTCACGGACGCCCGAGGCTGAGCCGGCTCCAGCGGCTGCGAAGACGACTTCGCCGTATGCGCCAGGAAGCGGCCTGGTTGAGGAAGAGGTGATTGAAGAGGAGGAGCTTGACGCTCCCCATCATCACGGCAAGACGGACGATCACGACCTGGACGACTTTGAAGAAGAGACGCTGCAGTCGCGCACGGGAGACTTGGGCGAGCTTCTGCAGGAAGCGCACCTTGACCATCGAATCCAGCTGAACTTCGACGAGAAGAACGGCGAGGATGAGATCGAGGAAGGATTCGACGAAGAAGTGGACGAGGAAGAACCGCCGGCGGAGACTCAGCCTGCGGGCGGGGAAGGCGCAGGCCCGGCGCGGCGCGGCGACCGGAGAGACCGCGGACGGAGGGGCCGTGGCGGGCAAGGGGATCGCGGGGGACAAGGGGGACAGCGACCGGGCGACCGGCGCGGCGGGGCTGCGCGGCGAAGTGCGCAGACCAGCGACCTGCCGATTATCAGCGACTTGCTGAAGCCGGGGCAGGAGATTCTGGTTCAGATTGCGAAGGAGCCGATTGCGAAGAAGGGTGCGCGGATTACGAGCCACATCGCGCTGCCGGGGCGGTTTTTGGTGTTCATGCCGACGGTGTCGCACATCGGGGTGAGCCGGAAGATTGCTTCGGACGAGGAACGGCAGAGGCTGAAACGGATTCTGGTTCACGAGCGTGGCGAAGCGTCAGGCGGATTCATTGTGCGCACGGCGGGGGAAGGCGCTTCGGAAGACGAGCTGCGCAGCGACCTGCGGATGCTGATCCATGTATGGAACGAGATCAAGCAGCGGTCGGAAAGTTCGAAATCGCCGGCACTGATTTATCACGATCTTGGGCTCATCGAGCGTATTCTTCGCGACCAGATCAGCGCCGACTTCAATTCGATCTGGGTGGACTCAGAGGATAACTACGAGCGGATCGTGCGCTTCCTGAACCGCGTTTCGCCGTCGCTGGTGCGGAGGGTGAAGCTTTACACCAAGGATGTGCCTCTGTTTGAACACTTCGGGATTCAGGACGAGATCGCGAAGGCATTGCGGTCGAAGGTCTGGCTGAAGTCGGGCGGTTCGATCGTGATCAATCAGACGGAAGCACTGGTGGCGATCGACATCAATACCGGCAAGTACGTGGGCAAATCGGCGCGGCTGGAGGACACGATCGTGAAAACGAACCTGGACGCGGTGCCGGAGATAGTACGGCAGATCCGGCTGCGCGACCTGGGCGGG
>JBEKZG010000319.1:0-4990 GCA_049510095.1 Occallatibacter sp. | reverse complement strand
GAAGCAGCGCGGAGTAGATTGTGTAGCGTGAAGCCACGGCCTGCTGAACGCCAAAGACGGAACGAACGCCGGCAACGCCGACGGCTGTGATCAGGAGGAAGAGAACGCACCAGGAGACGAGCGGGTTCCTGCGAATGTATCCCCGGCGCGCAAGGTAGCCGAAGAAGAGACAAAGAAGGGTTCCGAGAAAGAAGCTGCCGGCTCTGAAGGGAATGCTGGCCGCGCTGCCGATGAAGGCGAGCACGTAGGCCGGATTGAAGTGGAAGATATTTGAAACGACCTCTGAGTAAGGCGCGGCCGGCGCCGAGCGCGGAGCGTTGCGATACGCATAGGCGGCGATGCAGGCTGCCGCCGCCAATAGCCAGACAGCGATACGGAAGTAACGGCGATCGAGAGCGAGAATCAACAGACCCACTGGGATGAGCGCGAGCCCATTGATCGATGCGGCGACGGCAAGGATGAAAGACAGGACCGCAGCCCAAAACGCGGGGCGGGCTTCCTTGACAAGAAGATAGATGGCGCCGAGCGAGAAGACGAGAACAGGGATGTTTTGCAGAACAGCCATCGACCAGTTCAGAGTCTCCCAATATTGAAACTGGAAGAGCAGCCATGAAACGGGAATGAAGAACACTAGGCGACTGGCGAGATCTTTGCGTTTGGGCAGGAACATCTTCCAAAGCAGGACGGCGAGCAGGAGAACGAAGAGGTCACCGATGACGGACAACACGATAAAGTCGATGCGGCCGAAAAGGGCCCATTGCAGCCAGGCCACCCCGCGCAGAAAGAAGAGCTTGTACTCGTTATGCCGCGCGGCCAGAAAGTAAGAGATTTTCGCGGAGAGGGTATTCAGAACGGCCGTCCGGTTGAGGAACTCGAGCAAGGCATCATAGTCGTCGTAAAACGGGATGTCCACGGTGGTACGAAAGAGAAAGCTATAAAACAAGAGGGGCGGGAGCGCGACGAAGAAGAGCGGCAGGGCAAGGCGGAGCGGAGCGGAACGGCCGGTTGAATGCGGCGCCTGCCTGGAATCCGCCTGCTGCGCTGTCTCGCTCACACCGTTCCTTTTTTGTAGTCGCCCCGGCTGAGGTGCTTTTCAAGCCACATGTAGAGGCAGATGAAGAGATAGCGGCTGCCCATCTCCTGGATTTTGAGCTTGGCTTCGCCGGTTCGGCGATTGCGCCAAGTGATGGGAATGACGGTGAAGGAGTAGCCGCGGACGATGGTTTTGAGCGGGATTTCGACGGTGAGATTGAAGTGCGCGGAGAGGAACGGCTTGCAGCCCTCGATGACCGTACGGCGATAAGCTTTGAACGCGTTGGTAGTGTCGTTGAGCGAATAGCCGAAGAGCGTACGGATAAAGAGATTTGCGAGACGATTGATGCGGAGTTTGAGCCACGGGTAATCGATGACGCCGCCGCCCTTCATGAAGCGCGAGCCGAAGACAGCGTCCCAACCATCGTTCAACTTATTCCAGTAGCGGACGACGTCGCGGCAATCGTCGGACTCGTCGGCCATCATGATGACGGCGGCGTCCCCTCGCATTTGATACAAGCCGGCAACGATGGCGCGACCGAATCCGTGAGGCGGGCCGTTGTTGACCAGACGCGCCTCCGGGATGCGCTTGCCGAGGCCGGTCATGATTTCCGCGGTACGGTCCGAACTGCCATCGTTGACGACGATGATTTCATGGGGAACGTTGTGGAGGCGAAGTTCGAGATGGAGATGCTCGACGGTGGAGGCGATGCAGCCTTCTTCGTCACGCGCGGGAATGACGACGGAGAGGAGCGTGAGGGGCGGATTTGGATTCTGTGCGGGATTGGATGCGGGATTCATGCGCCGCACCTCGCGAGCCAATCGGGATTTGCGGCAACGTGGCTGGCGATTTCCTCGAGGATTTGCGGGAGGCTGATTTCGGGCTTCCAGCCTGTTGAAGCGCTGGCGAGGCTTGAATCGAGGATGAGCCAAGGGATGTCGTAGGGGCGGTCGGAGCCGTCGGCGATTGGCTGGTGGGGTCCGAAGCGCTGGTCGCACCATTCATTCAACTGCGCGAGCGACATGGAGTTGGTGCGGCCGCCGGAGACGTTCATGAGCCGGCCGGGACCGGCGGCACGCAACTGATAGTCGACCATGCGGGCCAGATCGCGGGGATGCAATGCATCGCGCACTTGAAATCCGTAGCCGCCGAAGCCCAGGTACTTGAACGTGCGTCGACCGGAGTGGGCATGGAGCCAATAGGAGAAGATTCCCTGCTCCGCCGTACCGAATTGTCCAGCGCCGGCGAGAACGCCGCAGCGGTTGATCCAGACGGGAACTTGAAAGCCGGCGGCGTATTCCTGCGCGAGGCGCTCGGAGGCGAGCTTTGTGGCGCCGTAAAGCGAGATGGGGGCTTCAGTGCTGAAAGCCTCCGTGACGCCAGCGGGACTGACGGCATCGGGCCAGGGCTGACGCTGGTCGAGAGTGTACGCTGAGGACTCCTCGCGAAGCGGGAGCCGGGCTAAAACAGGGATGGAGTAGACGCGGCTGGTGCTGAGGAGGATGAAGCCGGCACCGGCGGCGCGGCAATACTCGAGGAGATTGATGGTGCCGAGAAGGTTGTGCTCCAGTAACTGGCGGGCGCTGGTCTTGCCGTCGCGGCCGGCGAGAACGCTGGGCTGGGCCGCTGCGTCGATGACCCAATCGACCTGGGGAAGCGTCTCAAGATCGCTGGCCATGCGGATATCGCCATGGAATAACCGGACGCCGAGCTGCGTGAGAGAAAGCCGGTTGGTTTCACTTCCCTGGCGCGCGAGGTTATCGAGCCCGACGATGTAGATTCCTTCGTGGGCCTCGATGAGATGGCGTGCAATGTGACTGCCGACGAAGCCGCAGACACCTGAGATGAGGATCTTCATTCTATTTTCCAACGGCCAGCCGTGTCTCCCACGAATGGGCGATTTCGCCTACGGTCTGCTTCAGGCTCTTGGTCACACCCCACTCCGGATAGTGAGTCTTCATCTTGGTCAGATCGCTGTAGTAACAGATATGGTCGCCGATGCGATTGGTTTCAACATAGGTCCACACCTGCTTGCGGCCGGAGAACTCCGCAGCCAGGTCGAAGGCTTCGAGGATGGAGCAGGAGTTATCTTTGCCGCCGCCGAGATTGTAGACTTCGCCGCAACGGGGGTTCCGTGCAAAGGCCAGCATGAAGCGGGCTACGTCTTCCGAGTGAAGATTGTCGCGGACCTGTTTGCCCTTATAACCGAAGACTTTGTATTCCTTTCCGATAAGGTTGCAACGGACGAGATAACTGAGGAATCCGTGGAGTTCCACACCGGAATGATTGGGTCCTGTGAGGCAGCCTCCGCGGAGAGCGCAGGTGGGCATGTTGAAGTAGCGGCCGTACTCCTGAACCAAGACGTCGGAGGCCACTTTGGATGCGCCGAAGAGGGAGTGGAGCGACTGGTCAATAGAAAAGGATTCAGGGATGCCCTGGCTGAATTCCGGATCGGCATAGTCCCAGCGGGTCTCCAACTCGACGAGGGCCAGGGTGTTGGGCCGGTCGCCATACACCTTATTGGTGGACATGTGGATGAAGGGGGACTCGGGAACAAAGCGGCGCGCGGACTCAAGAAGGTTCAGCGTTCCGACGGCGTTGGTATCGAAGTCGTCGAAAGCGATCTGGGCGGCACGGTCGTGCGAGGGCTGAGAAGCTGTATGGACGATAACGGAGGGCTTTGACTCCTGGATGAGGTCGAGGATGCCTTCGCGGTTGCGAATATCGATTTCGCGATGCTCGTACCCAGGGATGGTTCGACGGAGCCGTTCGAGGGTCCAGGAGGTGTCACCTTCCGGTCCAAAGAAAACCTTGCGCTGGTTGTTGTCGACACCCAGTACGGAGTATCCAGCCTGGTAAAAGTGAAGGCATACCTCAGACCCAATTAATCCGCAGGATCCGGTTACAAGGACGCTCGCGTTTCCCATAGAATTCGCCTCTCTTGCAATGCGATGCTCAAAGCCTCACCGATGATCGTACGGGCAATTTTACGAGCCGTGGGCGCTCTGGGAATAGTAACGCTGCGTCACTTTTCTGCCGGAGGCATCGAATCGAGCAATGTGGCGGAATCCCCACTTATGGGCTACGAAGCTGAACGAGGTGGCAAGCACTCCCAAGCCGTATGTCACGCTGCGCTTGAAATTGATGGAAGAGGCTTCCTTGAAGTACTTGGTGGGGCAGGAAATCTCGCCGATGTTGAAGCCGAACATGACGGCCTGTGCGATCATCTGGTTGTCGAAAACGAAGTCGTCGGAATTCTCGAGCAGCGGAAGGGTTTCGAGCAGTTCACGGGAAAAGGCCCGGAAACCGGTGTGATACTCAGACAACTTCACGCCCAGCAGCAGGTTCTGAAAGGCGGTGAGGAAGCGATTGGAAATGAATTTATAGAGCGGCATTCCACCCTTGAGCGCGCCTGTACCGAGGATGCGCGAAGCAAGGACCATGTCATAAACGCCGCTGGCAACCATGCCAGCCATGGCGGGCACGAGCAAAGGGGTGTACTGATAGTCGGGATGAACCATGACGACGATATCGGCGCCGGCGGCGAGAGCCTCGCGATAACAGGTCTGCTGGTTGCGACCGTAGCCGTAGTTGGCATCATGCACGAAGGTTTCAACGCCGAGCTGCCGGGAAAGCTCCGCAGTGCCATCTTTGCTGGAATCGTCCACAAGAATCTTGATGTCAACGACGTCGGATAGTTCCCGGACCGTCATTTCCAGAGTTCTTTCGGCGTTATAGGCCGGCATGACGACCGCAATGCGCTTTCCGTTGATCATGGTTCAAACTCCTCAAGACAAGTCTTTTCTTCGATGCCAGAGTCTGCGCGTGGACTCAATCAGCGTACGGTGTTTGGCTGCGCGGGCAAGGTGTATGGAGTCACCTTCACGGGCGCAGAATCTGGTTCGACCAGCCAGACTTTCCGATCCGCATAGAAGTCAATCAATTTTTTATTATTGG
>JBEKZG010000318.1:0-4998 GCA_049510095.1 Occallatibacter sp. | reverse complement strand
CCAGATGAAGGACCCCAAACTCGAGTTCGGGCCTATCCGCGTCCTTGGCACCGCCGGCTGGATCGTTGCCGGCCTCATCATCAGCCGCCTCAATTGGGAGACCACCGCATTCCCGCTGAAACTGGCCGCCGCCTGCTCCGCCGTCTTCGCAACCTACGCGCTCACGCTGCCGCATACACCGCCGCTCAAACGCGACGAGTTCAAGGCCACAAGCGTCATTCCGCCGGAGGCTGTCCAACTGCTCAAGGACAAATCGTTCTTCATCTTTGTGCTTGCCTCGTTTTTAATCTGCATTCCGCTGCAGTTTTATTACGTATTCACCAATCTCTTTCTGACGGAAATCGGCGTCTCCGGCACTGCCGGCAAAATGGCCCTGGGGCAGGTGTCGGAACTTGGCTGCATGCTGCTCATCCCCTGGTTCTTCCGCCGTCTTGGCGTCAAGTACATGCTCATCGCTGGCATGTCCGCCTGGGCGCTGCGGTATGCGCTATTCGCCTTCGGTAACCCTGGGGTTGGCATGTGGATGCTCTACCTGGGCATCCTGCTGCACGGCATTTGCTACGATTTTTTCTTCGTCACCGGCCAAATCTACGTCGACCGCAAGGCCCCGCTCGCCTACCGCGCCGCCGCACAGGGCATGATCACCCTTATAACTTATGGCGCAGGCATGTTTGTCGGTTCTTTCCTGTCTGGCTGGGTCGTTGACCACTTCGCAACGGTAGCCGCCGACGGCAGCGCGACGCACGCATGGAAGCCTATCTGGCTGGTCAGCGGCGGGCTTTCGGCGGCTGTCCTCATCCTCTTCTGGATGGCGTTCAAGGAGCGGGAAGAACTGACTGCAAGCAACTGATCACGCACAGGGCGGCATCGGGCTCGCGCCTGTTTTGACCACGGCGGGACAACGCCGTTCATGCGGGAATAGGCTATCAACTGGCCCATGTGCTCGTTGGCGTGGATGATGATGCGGAGATACATCCAGTCGACGGTGGAGTCGCGATCCCCGATATGGACTTTGCGGGCGAGGTGATCGGGGGTCTCCTTCAAATGCGCTTGCTTGACGGCTTCAAGAGAGCGCTTGAGCCAGCGGATTACGTCGGCTTTGGAAGTGACGGTCTTCTCGGCATCCTGTTTCAGGTCGTCGGGCATTTTGGGGCCGGTGACGCTGAGCAGGTAGAAGTTGGCCATGACGATGTGCATGTAGACTTCGCTGGTTGAGCGGACTCCGGGAGCAGGACGCCAGGCGAAGTTCTTTTCCGGTGTGGCTTCAGCCAGGGCGATCAATTGCCCGGAGACGTGCTGCCATTCGCCGTCATAACCCTGCCAGACGCCTTCGAGAGGGTCTGGGGCGCTTGCCGCCTGCGCGTTGCTCACAGCAGGCGTGAAGGTGATTGCACACAGGCTGATGAGGCCGAATGCGCGGAGTGCGCGAGTACCAATGAGCGTTGCTTTCATTTTTAGTCTCCATTGTGAGACGGATGGCGACTGTTAATGACGCTAGAGATTTCGCAGGCGGTCGCAGGCTTCGTTCAGTTCGCCGTCTTTTTTGGCGAAGCAGAAGCGGAGGAGATTTTCGCCGCGGCCCGGACGAAAAAAAGCACTGCCGGCTACCGCGGCTACGCCGGTTTCGGCGAGCAGATGGCGGGCTTTTTCGGCGGCGGTTTTGCCGGGTAGGTTGGTCGCGTCGGCTAGAACGTAATACGCGCCGGCGGGGGTGGTGGGCGTTAGTCCTGCGGCGGTAAGCGCGGACAAGATGCGGGCGCGCTTGTCCTGGTGATCGGCGGCTAACTGGGTGTAGAAGCTGGGCGGGAGTTGCTCGAGGCCTGCGGCAGCGCCATGCTGCAGGGGGCTTGGCGCGCAGACATACGTCAGGTCGTGGAAGTAATTCATGGCGGGGAGCCAGCGGGCGTCGGCTGTGACGTAGCCGAGACGCCAGCCGGTGACGCTGAAGGTTTTGGAGAACCCCGAGAGGATGATCGTGCGCTCGCGCATTCCGGGCAGGGTGGCCGGGGAAATGTGGCGCTGGCCGTCGTAGACGAAGTACTCGTAAATTTCATCGGTGATGACGAACAGGTCATTTTCGATGGCGACTTCCGCGATGGCTTGGAGTTCCGCAAGAGAAAACACTTTGCCGCTCGGATTCGAAGGGGTGTTCACGACGATGGCGCGCGTTCGCGGAGTGATGGCGGCTTTCAGGGCATCGGAATCGAGCGCGAAATCAGGATCGGCAAGAGGCACAAGAACGGGTTTGATCCGCAGTGACTTGAGCGTCGACAGGTGGTAGCCGTAGAAGGGTTCGAAGAGCAAGACCTCGTCGCCGGGGTTGAGCAGGGCCATGCAGGCAGCGTGGAATCCGCCGGTGGCGCCGGAGGAGACCAGGATTTCGGTCTCGGGGTCGTAGGTGAGGGCGTAGTCTTTTTCCTGCTTCGCAGAAATGGCGTTGCGGAGGCGGGCGATGCCGTCGAGGCGGGTATAGATGTTGTGGCCGGCGTGGATGGCGGCCAGGGCTTCGGCTTCAACGGGGAGCGGAACAGGAGTGTCGCAAACGCCTTGTGCCAGGTTGATGCCCCCCATGTTATCGCAGGCGACGGACATGGCGCGGATTTCCGATTGGAAGACGCCGGGGGCGAGTTGGCTCAGGGTCAGGCGAGATGCGGCCGGGGTGGTGGGCATGGGGAAGTCCTTGTCTAACCATCTTAAATGGAGATCCGCCGTGACGAATGAAGCAGCAAATCGAGTGGTCCGGGGGGTAGAATCTGGATTCTATGCATGAGCTTTCAATTGTTTCGAGCGTGGTGGAGACGGTGGTGGAATCTCTGGAGGCTTATCCCGGCGCGCGGGTGGTGGAGGTGCGTCTGAAGGTGGGCGCGCTGGCTGCGGTGGTGGTGGATTCGCTCGAGTTCTGCTGGGGGATTGCGACGGAGGGGACGGCGCTCGAAGGTTCTCGTTTGGTGGTGAAGACGGTGCCGGTGGTGGCGCACTGCGCGGTGTGCGATGCGGATGTGGAGTTAGAGGGAGTGCAGAGCTTCCGGTGTCCGCGGTGCGGAGCGGCGTGCAGCGATTTGCGGCAGGGACGCGAGCTGGATATTGAATCGTACGAGATTGAAGAGGAGCCCACTGCGGTGGCCGATCTGGAGACTGGGGTGAAGGCATGACGACGCGGATTGTGGAACTGCGGCGCGGGATTTTGAAGAAGAACGATGAGCTGGCAGCGGGGCTGCGGGAGCGGTACGCGGTTGGAGGCGTGCTGGTGCTGAATCTTGTTTCCAGTCCGGGGACGGGGAAGACGGCATTTCTTGAGCGGACTTTGCGCGAATTGCGCGGCCGTTCGGCACGCGTGGCCGCGCTGGTGGGGGATTTGGAGACTGATAACGATGCACGGCGGCTGGCGGCGAGCGGTGCGCCTGTCCGCCAGATCAACACGCATGGGATTTGTCACCTGGATGCGGAGATGATTTCGAAACACCTGGATGGGTGGGATCTGAGAGATTTGGACTACCTGTTTATTGAGAATGTGGGCAACCTGGTTTGCCCGTCGAGCTATGACCTTGGAGAGAAGATACGCGTGGCACTGCTCTCAGTAACCGAGGGGGAAGACAAGCCGCTGAAGTACCCGACGCTGTTTAATTCGGCGGATGCGGCGGTAATTACGAAGATGGATATTGCGGAGCCGTGCGGGTTTGACCGGGAGCTGGCGCTTAGAAACATCAACGAGATTCGGCCGGGGATACGGATCTTTGAGACATCGGCGAAGACGGGGGCGGGGATGGAGGAGTGGCTTGCTTATCTGCAGGATGAGCGGGTGGGGCGCGAGGCCTTTCAGTAGGGAGGGTTTGCAATGGCCGTGAAGAAGAGCGCCGAGAGCGGTGTGGCGGATGTTGAGGCGTATTTGGCGCGTGTGCCGGAGCCGGCGCGGACGACGCTAGAGAAGATGCGGGCTATGATTCGGGCTGCTGCGCCTAAGGATGCAACGGAGGCCATCAGCTACGGGATTCCGTCGTTCCAGTACAAAGGCGGGCTGGTCTGGTATGCGGCGTTCAAAAGGCATTGCAGTTTTTTCCCCATGGATCACTCGCTGGAGGAAGTGTTTGCCGAGGAACTGACGAAGTATAAAACTTCGAAGGGGACGATTCAGTTTTCGGTGGATCAGCCACTGTCGAAAAAGCTGGTTACGCGGATTGTTAAGGCGCGGGTCACGCTGAATGAGGTTAAGGCGCGGGGTTGAACTGGGCAGTTCGGGTGATTTGGATCACATTTAGTGGCATGCATTAGGGGTATAAGGTAGTTGCTATGTGCTTAGCTATACCGGGAAAAGTGGAAGAGATTACCACCGAGGGCGGGCTTCGGGTGGGGCGTGTGAACTTTGGCGGCGTCGTCAAGCGGGTTTGCCTGGACTACGTGCCGGAGGTCGAGGTGGGCGATTACACCATTGTCCACGTGGGGTTTGCGCTGTCTAAGATCGACGAACAGACGGCGGAGGAGACGCTGGCCGAGTTCAAGAAGATGGGCATTCTGGATCAGGAGTTGGAGAGTGAGGAAGAGGCGTTTGCGCGGGCCGCGACAGCGCCGCAGATGGCTTGTCCCGATGGGAGCTGCTCCAGAGAATGAAATACCTCACCGAGTTTCGGAATGGAGAGATTGCGCAGCGGATGGCGCGGGAGATTGCCGCCATCACCACGCGGCCTTGGAAGATTATGGAGGTTTGCGGTGGGCAGACGCACTCCATCATCAAGAACGGGATCGACCAGATGCTGCCTGCCGGAATTGAGATGATCCATGGGCCGGGCTGCCCGGTGTGCGTTACCCCTCTTGAATTGATTGATAAGGCGCTGGCGATTGCTGCCCAGCCGGGAGTCATCTTTTGCTCGTTCGGCGACATGCTGCGCGTGCCTGGAACCGATATGGACCTGTTTCAGGTGAAGTCCGCGGGCGGGGATGTGCGCGTGGTTTACTCGCCCCTGGACGCGGTGGAACTGGCCGCGAAGAATCCTGACAAGCAGG
>JBEKZG010000317.1:0-5012 GCA_049510095.1 Occallatibacter sp. | reverse complement strand
ACCTGCGGCGGCGGTTCGACGAGGATCGGCAAGGAAGAATTCTCGATGCATCTCTCGATCGGGAGCGGCTTGAGCAAATGGCGGTGAATGAGTACGTGGATTTGTACACCTTCTAGTTGAGGCCAGCGCTGCGGAGGGTGCGTTATACTCCGGTACGCGGCAGGAAAGAGGGTTCGACTATGCGTAATTTTGCAATTCTGAAGGTGATTGCGGCCGGGACGATGGCCGTGGCGATGCTGGCAGCGCCGTTGGCGGCGATGGCGCAGGGAAGCGATACGGTTCTGAAACCGGCGGATACGCTAAAACTGCTGCCTGAAAAGGTCTACTACAAGGGCCAGTCGGCCACCACGCAACTGCGCAACTCCGGCGGCGTGAAGTTTGCCGATGGGTATTATGTGCTGGCGACAATGGTGGATACGAGCGGCTACTCGACAGATGTGGCAGCGAAGTACCAGGCTTATTTCATCACCGAAGTGCCCATCAAGATTGGCGGCCAGGATTTGGCAACGGGTGTCTACGGCGTTGGTTTTGTGGCGGACAACAAGTTTGTGGTGACGGACGTGGGTGGGCATGACGTGCTGAAAGTTGCTACAGGCGAGGATGAAGGGATGAAGCGGCCTACGCCGCTGCAGGTGACGGCGGACCCGGCGGGCGGCTTCAGGCTGTATTCGGGTCGGCGGTATGTGATTTTCAGCAGGTAACTTAGAGGCAGTGAAACAGTGAAAAAGTGAAGAAGTGAAGAAGTGAAAAAGTGAAGAAATGAGTGGGAGCCCGGTTTCCTGGTCTTGCAGCGCGAGACCTTTGGGAACCGGGCTTCGTCTATTCTGGGTAAAGAGCCTTGCGCGGGGTTGCGCGGCGGCCCTATTCTTCCCTAGTCGGGCTGCGTGGCCGATCGCGGCTGGCGTTATCCACAAATCACGCGGACCTTTTATTTAAGCCGACTTAATCGCGAACGCTGGGGGTGAGACCATGGCGCTGAAGTTGACGATCAACAACGTGGCCACGACGGTGGATGTTGCGCCGGATACGCCGCTGCTGTGGGTGCTGCGGGACGTTTTGAATTACACAGGCACGAAGTACGGCTGCGGGATTGGCCTGTGCGGAGCTTGTACCGTGCTGCTGGATGGCAAGGCGATCCGCTCGTGCATTACGCGCGTGAGCGCCGCGGTGGACAAGCCGATTACGACGATCGAAGGGCTCTCGCCAGATGGGCTGCATCCTGTGCAGGTGGCATGGGAGGCGCTGGATGTGCCGCAGTGCGGGTATTGCCAGGCGGGGCAGATCATGTCCGCTGCGGCACTGCTGGCGCACACGCCCAATCCCTCGGATGCGGAGATCGATGCGGCGATGAGCGGTAACCTTTGCCGCTGCGGGACCTATCCGCGCATCCGTCAAGCCATTCACGAAGCCGCCGGCGCCGTTGCCGCGAACAAGTAGAAGGGGGGCTTGCATCATGCAAATCGATCGCAGATCGTTTCTTCAGTTGAGCGCCCTTGCCGGTGGCGGCCTCGCGCTGAATCTTTATCGCACACCGCTGGCCGCGGCCCAGGGGCCCGGCAAACCGCCGGATCTGACCCCGCAGGCCTTCATTCATATTGCGCCCGATGGCCTTGTGACCATCATGGCGCGCGCCTCTGAGACGGGCCAGGGCATGCGCAATATGCTGCCCATGCTGATTGCCGAGGAGTTGGACGTCGAGTGGAAAGACGTTCGCGTGCAGCAAGCCGAATTGAATGAGAAGATCTACGGCACGCAGTTCTCCGGCGGCTCCGGGAACACGCCAGCGGGTTGGGAGCCGATGCGCCGTGTGGGTGCGGCCGGGCGGCAGTTGCTTATGACGGCCGCCGCACAAACATGGGGTGTACCGATCGCCGAATGCACCACCGATTCCGGCAGAGTGGTCAACGTTGCCAGGGATGGCAGGCCCCAGTCGTCTTCAGCCCACGTGGTCAAGGCAGCTTCCGCGCGTGTGCTTCACGCCGCTTCCGGCCGCTCCCTGGGCTATGGGGAACTTGCCGCCAAAGCCGCGGCGCTGCCCCCGCCCGCGCTGAGCGGCGTTCAGCTCAAGGATCCCAAGGATTACCGAATCATTGGCCACTCTCAAACAGGCGTGGATACTCCCGCGATTGTTACGGGCAAGCCGCTGTTCGGCATCGACGTCAAACTGCCTGGCATGCTGTACGCATCGATAGAAAAGGCGCCTGTGTTCGCGGGCAAGGTGAAGTCGGCCAATACGGATGAGATCAAAGCGCTGCCGGGGGTGCGCTATGTGCTGATTATCGATGGCGGCATTACGCCGTCGGCTTTCACGCCCTGGGAGCCGGGGATTGAGCCCGGCATTGCGATTGTGGCGGATACGTGGTGGCAGGCACAGCAGGCGCGTAAACAGCTCAAGGTGGATTGGGACCTTGGTCCCGGCGTTACGCAAAGCAGTGAGGGTTTTGCGGCCAAAGCTGCCGAGTTGCTGAAGGCCCCTCCGGGAAGAACGGTGCGCAAATATGGCGACGTGGATGGGGCGTTGAAGTCGTCCGCCAAGGTGGTGGAAGCCACTTACGTTTATCCCTTTATTGCGCACGTGACGATGGAGCCGCAGGGCTGCACCGCTCACTGGAAAGACGGCAAGCTGGAGATGTGGACCACAAGCACATTGCCGGGCGATGGCCGCGGGCTGGTGGCAAAGACGCTTGGCATCCAGGAGAGCGACATTACGACGCACATGGTGCGTGGGGGCGGCAGCTTTGGCCGCCGGCTTCAGAATGACTACGCGGTGGAGACTGCATGGATCGCTAAAGGTGTTGATGCGCCGGTGAAGCTGCTCTGG
Source organism: Occallatibacter sp. (assembly GCA_049510095.1). Taxonomy (GTDB): domain Bacteria; phylum Acidobacteriota; class Terriglobia; order Terriglobales; family Acidobacteriaceae; genus Telmatobacter. The sequence continues at coordinate 2,191 of JBEKZG010000317.1, read as the reverse complement.
TCGCGCGAGGACGACGTGACCCACGATCCATTCCGGCCTGGAGGGATGGTAGGCCTGAAGGCCGGGCTGGATGCGCAGGGCAAGATCACTGCTTGGCGGCATCACCTGGTAACCTATGGCGACGAGAAGCACTCAGCGCCGGGCGGCGGCATCGGGGGCGACTCATTTCCCGCCGATTTTCCGGCGGCCTATGCAATCTATACATCTGCGCAGCCGCTCACGTTGCGCTGCGGCGCGCTGCGCGCACCGGGTGACAACGCGTATTGCTGGGTGGCGCAGGCGTTCCTGGACGAGCTGGCGCACGAGGCTGGACGGGATCCGCTAGAGTTCCAGCTCGATCTGCTGAGCAACACGAAGGCGTCCTGGAAATCGAGCGAGGGTGATGCTGTGGGTGACCACGAGCCAACGGGGCAGGCCGTTCTGATCCCGGAACGGTTCAAGGGCGTGCTGGAGCTGGTGGCGGAGAAATCCGGTTGGGTGAAGCGGCCAAAGGAGCCGGGCCGCGGAATGGGAATCGCCGCGTGGTTCTGCCATCGGGGCTACTTTGCTGAAGTGGCGGATGTGAGCGTGGACGCGAACAATAAAGTTACCGTGCACCACGTGTGGGCAGCCGGGGACGTGGGCAGCCAGATCATTAATCCGCAGGCGGCGGACAGCATGGCGCAGGGCGGCGTGATTGACGGTTTGAGCGAAATGGGGCAGGAGATCACGCTGGTGGACGGCAAGGTGCAGCAGACCAACTTCCACCAGCATCCGATTTTGCGCATGCGGCAGGCTCCGCCGGTCGAGGTGCATTGGCGGAAGACCGATTACGCACCGACCGGCCTGGGCGAACCGACGCTGCCTCCGATTCTGCCTGCGGTGACGAACGCCATTTTTGCCGCTACGGGCAAGCGGATCCGGACGCTGCCGCTGCAAAAGAGCGGGTTCAGCTGGGCATAAAGGGTTGATGCAGCTGGGCCAAGGAGATGCCAGCCCTGGCCCGGCGCGCATCCCCAATCTCTTTCCCAAAAATTGAGCAGGCCGACCGGTCACAATTCCTCCCATCCAGCCACATATTGATAGGGTCCGCGAACCGCGTGGCTTTATGCGGGCAATTTAGAGAGGTAGTGGGATGCAGAATCGATTTGTTCAAGTTCCTCCCGGTGTCTTCGAACTGGTGCAGAACGGTGTCGACAGTGGACGCTACAACAATGCCGGCGAAGTGTTTCGGGTTGCTTTACGCGCCCTCCATCGCGAGCAGGAGGTTTCAGAGCAACTACGCCAGGCGAACAGCATTGCCGAGGGGGATGTATTCAGGAAACTGTGGGAAAAATCGGTCCACGTCTGGCAGGAGCCGCGAGTAGCTCACTGAAAGTCAGACGCGATTCCCCCGAATTGGGCCGAAAGTCTCTCCGATGTGCAAAATTGGGCTTCCGAAGATTGAAGAACTGTGATTTTCTCTAGAACAGTAACCGGATGAGCGGTTCTACTATCCACCAGGAGTTGCCCCTTATGCCCGAACGAATTGTAAGCCTGCCTCCGGATTTGGAAGATTTCGTCCGCTCGAATGTGGAAAGCGGCCGGTTTGAGAGCACAACGGAATTAATGCGCGCCGCGATTCTGGCCCTCAATCGCGAGCAGAAGGCTGCGGGCGGGGACGTGCGGGTCGCATGCACTCCCGACTCCGCCACTGCCTCCGCCATTGCCGAGGGCGACGTGTTCAGGAAGCTGTGGGAAGCATCGCCTGAATCGTCATTTTTGGCGACTCGGCGGTAGAGGCGACGGGCGTTACGGCTGCTTGCGTGCCCTTGTAGGCACTGGGGATACCAGCGTGTTCATCAGGTTGGAAGCCACGTTGCCACTCGAAAACGGTCAACCCAGGCGCCAGCGCATTGCCGTTCCCGCGCACGATGCCTTGCGGGTCGGCGCCCTGAACTCGATTCTCGCTGCCGTTGGTGCGCACAAGGATGTGAGACTAAAGAGGACGTACTCAAGGGCATGTGAGAGCATGCGATCTTCGGATCGCTGAGGTTCCTGCCATTCCCGGTCCCAAGGGCGGTAACTGGGCCACGGGCCGCCGAGAATTCAGCCCGCACCCCAGACCCAGAATGTCATTCGGCTTCGATTCAAATATCCATAGTGTCCGGTGATCCGATCTATAAAGACAATCGGTTGACAAGATTCTGACAACTATCTTTCCCGGCTTCGC
>JBEKZG010000316.1:0-5020 GCA_049510095.1 Occallatibacter sp. | reverse complement strand
TGCCGAAAATGCTCCGGAGCGCGTCTTGATCGCCGGAGAGCTGCAGCATTTACGGACGGTCTGCGATGCCCTGACGGCGAAAGGTATCGAAGTGCGGCCCATGGAAGGATTGGTCGCGCCACACTGTCCCCTTATGGATCCTGTTCTGGATGCCTTTGAATCGCTGGCGGCGCTGGCGACCTATAGCCCGCCGGTGATTCCGATGGTTTCCACGGGCACCGGCCAGTTGATCACACCGGCAGAGGTAAGAAATCCGAAACACTGGCGCAATTTGATTCGCGAGAAGGTCCGGTTTCGCGAGGGAATGCAAGTGCTGCACAAGGCTGGATGCCGCATCTTTCTAGAGATTGGGCCAAGACAGACCCTGCTTCGCCTCGGCGCGATGTGTCTTCCGTTCCCGGATATCACATGGTTGGCCTCGCTCAGTAAGGAAAGACACGACCAGGAACAGATGCTGGAGAGCCTCGGCCACCTCTATACACGTGGGGTTCCGGTCAACTGGGCGGAGCGCCATCATCCTTTTGCCGGACGTAAAGTCGAGCTACCCACCACCGTATTTGAGGGACGCCAATTCTGGCCGGAAGTAACGCGGACGCCGATCCCTTCGCAGGCCCGCTCCGGGCCTCCAGACGCGGAGAGCAGTGCGATCTTTGCGGAGCTTCTTGGACGCCGGGTCCGCTCACCACTGGAAGAGATCCAATTCGAGGCCCGCGTGGATCTGAGTTCGCTGCCCATGCTGCACGATCATCGGATACTTGGCACGCTGCTTGTTCCGGGTGCGGCTCAAATCGTGCGCTTATTGGCGGCTGCCGGGCGATTGACCGGCCGGCGGCGCCTGGAGTTGCGCGATGCTCTGTTTACGGAACCGCTCGTGCTTTGCGATTCCGCGGATGCTCGTATTAGTCAACTGGTGCTTACTCCCCGTGGGCACGGATACGATTTCAGGATAGCAAGCGTTTCCCTCGCGGATGAAGACACCTCGGGCTGGCGTAACCATGTAACCGGACGCATCTTCGCGCCGAGGGACGAACAGGACGGAGTGGAGGAGTACTCCGGGAACTTCGACGTAAGCACCCTTGATGCCGATTCTTCAGCTGAACAGTTCTCCGGCGAGCAGTTTTATGCACTTCAGGCGGAAAGCGGCTATGTGCTGGGCTCCACGTTTCGTTGGTTGACTCGGGTGTGGCTCGGCAGGGATCATGCGCTGGCGATGCTTAACATGCCGCTCGAGGTGGCCGACAGCCGATGGCGGGGCCTTCATCCCGGCCTTGTCGACTCGTCCTTTCAGGTGGCATGCAGAACAGCGATTACCGCGCAGACCGAGAAGACCGAGGGCGTATTGGTTCCCGCGGCGATTTCAGGATTTCGCTTCTTCGGCGATCGCGAGGACGCGCTGCAAGGACAACTCTTTTGCCGGATCACCCGACTGGGTTCTGACGGGGAGAATGCGCCACTCAGGTTGCATGTCTTCGAGCCCTCCGGCCGGCTCGTGTTTTCCATTGCCGAACTTCATATGCGACCTATCTCTCCTCGCGACCTTGCAGGCCGCACGCAGTCTGAGTTCGACAAGGCGTTCCGCCGGATCGTCTGGTCAGATTCCTGGTTGGTCCACTCACCTCCTCGCGAACCGGGGAGATGGCTTATCTTTGCCGATGAGGGCGGCACCGGCGACGCACTTGCCGGGCTGCTGCGCGGCCGCGGCGGCGATGCGGTGACGATGTTCAGGACGGAGGCATTCGGGAAAAATGGCCGCAGCCCTCGCATGAGTGAAGGCAATCAGGCCGCGTTCGCCAGGCAGATTGCCCAAATGCATGCGGAATGTGGGGCATCGTGGCAGGGCATCGTCTATTTGTGGGGTTTGGATGCCAGCGGCAAACCGATGAGAGAGATTCCTGCCGAGGATGAGGCAGGCAGCTGTTTTGGCTTATTGCACCTGATGAAGGCGATGATCGCCTCCGTGGGCTGCCCGCCCGTGTGGATGGCGACGCGTGGAGCCCAACGCACACAACGAGAGAGCAAGCTGGGCGCGATCGAGCAAGCAATGTTGTGGGGGGAGGCGCGTGTGTTTGCCAACGAGCACCCATCGCTTTTTGGCGGCCTTATCGATCTTGACCCTCATGTGATCCAGGAAGACGCGGCAGCACAAATACTGGATGAGCTTTGGGCGACGACCGGGGACACTCAGGTCGCGTACCGGTCAGGAAAGCGCCTCGTGCCGCGGCTTAAACCGCTGGTGAAAGGAAAGTCGCGGAGCAGGTTCACCGCTCATCACGACGCCACCTATTTGATTACCGGTGGGTTCGGAGCACTCGGCCGTAAAGTGGCCGAGTGGCTGGTCGCCTCGGGCGCCCGGAGCCTTGCATTATTGAGCAGAGGGGCGCCCGACGACGAAGCCGCTTGCTGGATGCGGCGACTTGCGGATCAAGGGGTTCAGGTCGTTGCTCTGCGGGCGGATGTTGCGGTGCTCGGGGAACTGGCTGAAGCGCTCACCACGCTCGACCGTACGATGCCGCCGTTGCGCGGAGTGATTCATGCCGCAGGAATACTAGAGGACAATACCGTATCCAAACTCACATGGCAGAGTTTTGTCAGAGTGCAGAGACCCAAGGCACAGGGTAGTTGGAATCTTCATATCCTGACGGAGGAGCGGCCGCTGGACTTCTGGGTAATCTTCTCCTCCGTCAGCGCTTTGCTCGGAAATCCGGGCCAGGCGGCCTACGTTGCGGGCAACTCGTACGCAGACGCTCTCGCGCATTATCGGCGCATGCAGGGCGCTCCGGCTCTGAGTATCAATTGGGGACCATGGAAAGGCGATGGCATGAGCTCGGGCGCTGCGGAAGATTTGCACCGGCGGTGGGGTCTGATTCCCATTGATCCTTCCGAGGGCGTTGAGATGCTCGGCCAACTCATCAAAATCGGCGAAGGACAGGCCTGGGCCGCCCCAATCGATGTGGATATTCTGAAAGGACGTCTGGAGGATTCCGGGCACCTTTCTTTGCTGACCGAGGTGGTCGATGCGCGGGAAGGGGGACTTTCCGCACCCGAAGAAAGAGTCTCAGATGACGGTGCAGCTAAACTGCGTGCCCTGCCGGATGACCGGCGGAAGGCTGCGATTCTGGAGCACGTAGCGGAACTGGTGCGCAGCATTACGGGAATGGATGCGTCGGAGGTTGTTCGCGACGACGCACGCTTCGAAGCTCTGGGCGTAGATTCGCTTCTTACGCTCGATTTGCTGAATGCCCTCGGCCGATTCTTCAGCTTGAATTTGCCGGCGACGCGATTCAGCGCGTCCACGTTCAGTGCGCCATCGACCAGCGAACTGCCGCATGTATTCCAACTCGATGTCGGAGCGAGCGGCTACTATGGCTATGAAGTGATGGATACCTGTCGCCCTGTCCCGGACTGCGAGGCAGGCAATGCAGACCTGTCCCTGCTTTCCTATCTGGATTGTTGTGAGCAGGCCTTCGTGGAGTACAGCAAGCGCGTCGTCGACGCCGACTTCGCCGAAACCTTCGCCTATCTGGCAATGCACACTCCCTTCGGAGGCATGATCAAGGGCGCACATCGCGACATGATGCGCAAAATGAAAAAGGCCGCCCCGAAGGAAATTGAAGCGGATTTTGAGCGTCGCGTAGTGCCCGGTCTCATTTATTGCCAGCGCATTGGGAACATTATGGGTGCCACCACGATGCTTTCGCTGTTAAGCGCGATTGAGCACGGGGACTTCACGACAGCTCAGCGAATCGGTTGCTTTTCATATGGTTCGGGGTGCTGTTCCGAGTTCTTTAGTGGAATTGTCACGAGGGAGGGCCAGGAGCGGGTGCGTCGAATGGGATTCAAAAATCAATTGGACAATAGGTGCGAGCTGTCGATGGAAGAATATGACCAGTTGCTGGCGAGAAACAACGCCGTTAAATTCGGAACGCGCAACGTTGTCCTCGATACAGATTTCATTCCTCGTGCGAGGGATACTCAAGGCAAGGAGACGCTCTTCCTTACAGGAATAAAGGAATTTCAAAGACAATACGCCCCGATTGTCTAGACGCGCGAGCTTTTCGCCTGCTTAAAGGGGCCGGCGCCAGCCGGTATTAAAGGCACCACGCACTGCAAAACTGCACGATCGACCGATCGTCTTAATCGTCCGCCCAGGCAGGAAAATGGAGTTGCCTTATGTCGCAAGCAGGAACCATACCCTCAGCTCCCGTGCTAAGCAATCGTCCGTTGGTTTTTAAGTCAGCCCCTGCCGCGGGCGGTTCGATTCGCTGGACCATCTGGCTAGTAGTCGCGGGCATGATTTTGATGTTCATTGGCGGCACGTGGGATTTTGCCTGGCATATGTCGATTGGCCGAGACACCATGTGGATTGCTCCGCACATTACAGTTCAGTTGGGCGGCTTGCTTATTGGGATCGGTGGCGTCGGTGCTATCCTGGTGGCCACTTTTGCCGGTAGGTCTCCGGACCGTGACGCCAGTGTAAGAATATTAGGCTTACGCGGACCGGCTGGGGCATTCATTGCTGTGTGGGGCAGCCTTGCGATCTTCATCTCCGAGCCATTTGATAACTGGTGGCACAATGCATACGGGCTAGACGTGCAGATGATCACTCCGCCCCACTCGCTGTTATTTCTCGGCTCCTTCGTCGCAAAGGTCGGCGCCCTCGCGTGGCTCGCAAGCATGATGAGCCGTTCCAACCATTTGCTCCGCAGCCGACTAACGTGGCTATTTCTTCTTGTGGGCTCTCTAGGCGTAAGGCAACTCTCGATTGTGATCGCCGGACCGACGAGCGCAGTGAACATGCACACCGCCGAGTGCTATATCGCTGTTGCCATGACCGTGCCACTCATTCTGGTTGCTTCCGGCTGGGGTGCGATCCATCGATGGGGATGCACGATAGCAGCGGCGATTGACACGGCCTTCGGCCTTGGATCGGAATGGATCTTGCCCCTGTTCCCCGCGCAACCCAGGCTGGGGCCCGTGTACCACAACGTAACCCATCTCATCCCCATGGATTTCCCGTTGC
>JBEKZG010000315.1:0-5022 GCA_049510095.1 Occallatibacter sp. | reverse complement strand
CCCGCTACAACGGCCACGGCGGGCTCGGCGGCCAGATTATCTGGCGTCCGACTCCAAAGCTGCATTTCAACTTCAACAACTACGGCATGGGAGAAGACGATGCCGGCTTCCCTGGACGCTCGCGTGTTCACGCCGATTACACCAGTCAGTACAAGGTCTACGATAACCCGAAGAAATACCTGGACAAGATCGCCTGGACGATGACTGGCGACTTAGGATGCGAATATGGTGGTGGTCCGATCTCATTTGCCACTGTAAACGGCACCCTGAACAAGAATGGCCTGTCGCCGTTGCAAGGAACCACTGATACCTACAACGGCGGTGTACGCTGCCACGGCTCCAATGACGGCAGGCCAAAGCAGATGTTTGCCGGCTGGATGAGTTACGTCCGCGCGTGGATGGATCACGACAAATGGGCCATCACTGTTGGCGGCGGCCAGATGAACAACCCCGGCCGTTACCTGACCCTCGTGCCCTCGATCAACGGTGCAACGGCGACCACAGGTACTCCGTACTACACAGAGAATGCGGGTGATCGCGCGCAAATGCACGACGGCACCATCACGTTTGACTGGATGCCCTCTCAGTTCATCGTCTTCCGTCTCGAGGAAGCGTACCGGTACTCCGATACGCCGTACTGGAGCGGCCGTGGCGGCGTCACGCCTCCCGGTGGAAACAATGGGAGTCCAGCAGACTACCAGTGCGCCGCTGGTGGAGACTCTGGCGTAGGCTACGTATCGTACAACAGCAATACAGGAGTTGGCGTGGCTGGCCTGCCAATTGCGATCGCGAACTGCCAGGCCAATGGCGGGGCCAACGGCTTTCTCACCCCTGGCGACACGAGGGCCGTCTGGTGGCCCGATCTGCGCACCAACCAAACCACAACTTTGGGTTCGATTATGGTTCGCTTCTAAACCAACACTCACGGAGCTTCACAACACGCGGGATCTGCCTTCACGGCAGGTCCCGTTGTCTTGGTGCGCGGATGAGCGAGTCAGCGACTCAACGAGGTAGCAAGTCAGCGAGTCAGCCTCGAAACATCTGGTTGGAAGACGGTTCGTTTGCGGCATTTAGACTGGAAGCAACTTGTTTTTTACGTGATGACCTTTCGTCCTGGCTTGATCCGCCGCTTTCGCTTTAACTTCCCGCAGCGCCTAGCGGCTGGGCTGCTTTCCCTTTTTTTGATCCAGGGGCTTTGGCTCACCAACAGCCAGACTTTGACGGACCGCGATTACCAATATGCGCGGTGCGGACGCGAGACGTGGGAGCGGCCTTCGGCGGTGCCGGGTTACTACACGACGTGCGGCAATATTCACGACGGGATCCTGGCTTACCGGCTGGCGGGGCTTCCTCTGACGCTGAACCTTCTGGCGGAGCGTGGGCTGGATATGTTTCGCAAGCCCGAGGATCGCGTGGTGCAGGTTCAAGGGCGGGAGGCTGGGAGCGAATTAAGCACCTGGGAGCTGCGCCATCAGCTTTCGCATGTGCTGCTGCTGCTGCGGCTGCCCTTTCTGCTTGCGGGGTGTGTGCTGGGGGGTGGGTTGTGGTGGGTGACGCGGCGGCTCTACGGCAACCTGGGCGGGTATACGGCGCTGGCGCTCTATTGCTTCTCCCCGGCAGTGCTGCGAGCCTGTGTGACGGCCAGCCCTGAGGTGCTGGCTGCCCTGGGGGTTTATGGGGGCGTGTACACGTGCATTGGGGTGGCTCATGCCATGCAGGGGCCGAGGCGGAAATGGCGGCCGCGCATTGTGCTGCTGACGGTTATCTTCGGCATGGCAGCCGCCTCGCACATTGTGGCGCTGCCCGTGGTGGCGGCGCTGGGGCTGCTGGCGATGTTGTGGGTGGCGGAGGGACGCCGAGCCCAGGTGCTGCCCGTGGTGCTGGCCGCGGTAGCCGGAGCGCTGGTGCTGGTGTTTGTTTGCTATGGTTTTTCGCCGGATGCTTTCAGTTATGTCTTCCGCTCAGCGGCGGGGTTTCTTTGGGTTTCGCTGGACCCGGCGCGGCGGTTATTCAATGCGATGGGGAACGCGGGAATCACGGTGGCATCCGGCGCGGCACTGTTGTTTTACCTGGGGACGCGGCGGTCAAGGTATTTTGGCAATACCGCCCCGCTGCTTTGCGCATTCGTATTGCTGGTGCTGGTGATGACGGGTGCGCCGGGAAGCCCCTGGCTGTGGGGGCTGCCGTTTCTGCTGACGTTTATAGGGGGCGTGTTTGCGGACGCGTACGAAGGCCCGCATGGACGGCTGGCGATGGCGGTTGGGGGGGCGATCGTGGTGCTGCAGGCGGTGTGTTGTTTGCTTAGTTTGCCGGGGCTGCTTTAGGGGGCGGGATCTCTGGGTTCAATTAAGAATTGCGACTTTGGCCGGGAGGGGTACAATTCGACCAGCGTCCAAGGCGAAGAAAAGGGAGATTCGAATTGGGCCCTTGGAGTTGGCGGAGGTAGGCCTTGGCGGCACAGATGAGCGAAGCATTTGAAAAGGCATTAGCAAAGGATGTTGACCTCTACTTTCAGGAGGTCGGCGTAATGCGTGCATTAATTGAGGAGAGCCGAAACCCCCTTGATTTGCTACGGGAGTTGATCTCCAACGCCGCCTCCAAGGAGGTTCAGGCTCAGAACATCTGGATACGCTGTTACCCCCACCCTGAAGATATCTATGTTTTCGAAGTTCAGGATGATGGCATCGGTATGGGGTATTCGGAAGGCTCTTTGGAGCAGCTCGGTCGGCTGAACCGCTTTCTTGCACTTGGGCTCTCTGCCGTCGTGGGCGTCAAGAGCGATGAGTTCTCTTGGAAGGGTCTTGGATCAAAGCTCGCGTTCCACTCACGGAGGCTGACGGTTGAAACGTACACCGGCTCCAAGCCCGTGCGGAAGGTGGAAGTTAACGCGCCATGGGAGACCATTAAGAACGGAAAGAAACCGAAACCTAGGATTTACGAGTCTGACCCACTCCCGCAGCAGAAACCCGGAACCAAAGTCTTGGTTGCCGGGCATCCGCCGGATATTCGGCGTGAATACACTTTCTCCGAGATTAAGGACTACCTTCTCAACCGCACCTTCGTTGGATTTACGAGGAAGCGCGAGAATCCGCCTCAAATCCATCTGGCTGTAGGCAACCATCATGAAACGTTGGAAACTGGATTCCCGACCCTCAAGAAGATGACCGAGAATCCTGGGCCGGCGACTCGCTTTGTCCAACTTAGCGAATCTGCATCGGTTGACGGGACGAACAGGAAGATCAATGTTACTCTCAAAGGTCTCTATTCCGTGGAGGCTGGCACCTTCGGCTTGGCGTCGGAAAGTGGTAATACCGGCCTTATTCTCTCAGTACTCGGCATTCCTTATTTTGATCTAGGACTGGAGAAATACACTGAAGGCCGGCGAGGGCTTGGTCTCAACCCAAGCACAAAGAATTGCTCGCTGATCGTCGAGTGCGACGCCATCCAAGAAAAGATGAACATTAGCCGTAGTGGCATTAACGCCAGCGCAGAACAGGAATGCTTTGACCGCTGCGTCAAGAACCTTCTCCACAAGATCGCTGATTCAGAAGAGTACAAGAGCTTTGTCGCATATACGAAACGAGTAAAGGACATTCGCGGAGCTGAGACTCTTGATTCTCGAAAACAAGCCCTTGAGAAGCCCGAGCAGAGGTGGGTGTTCTGGAAAAACCCGTCGAGCAACAAGGAACGCCGGCTTCACAGGGAGCCCGAAAACGAGCTAGACACTCTAGCGCTGTTATGGAAACTCGAGGCGCTGAATGCTCTGCCATTTGAAACCTTCGAGTCGTTGGAACACGGCAGCTCTGGTGCTGATCTCATAGCTCACTTCCGCGAAACTGTGGATGGAAATCCCGAGCGCTTTGTGACTATTGAAGCAGAGTTCATGTTCTCAAACTTCAAAATTCACGGCCACAATCCGTCCACGATGCCCACCGTGATTTGTTGGGACCTGAGCAAAAGCCGAAAGATCAAGTTAAGAGAGACGAACCTTCCATGGAAGTTTATTGCCGAAGTGGCGGATGGAGTGAACGTGCGGGTTTACGTCCTGTCCCGCATTCCTAAGATTCGGCTAGGGCGAAAGGCAATAGAAAGTTAGCTGCCTTTTCGCGTTACGCAAATCATGAGGATTGAACGGCAAATAGTGATGGCTGTGTTTTATGTCCGCTACGTGTTCGAACCTCCCTATCAGTCGCCTGAAATTTTGGCAGGATTGGGTGAGGATGACATCGGGCAAAACTCAAGAAAGAAGACGGGAAACGGGGCCAAATCGAAGACCAAAACTGGCCGCGCAGCGTGAGGGTTCCGGAGCTTCCGCGCGCGGATCAGGGAGAGCATATAACTTAAAGCAATATAAGGACTTATTTATCTGTTACGACCTTGCTGAAATGACCTTTCAGCGCGTAAAATGAAAGCATAGCTTGCGAAGTCCGGCCCCGCATTTATCTCGAACTTTTTGCCGCCTTCGGACAGGCCTGAAGAAAACCCTTATGGCAGACGATCAGAATCCGAAGCTCCCGTTGGAAGGGGCCACGCCGCCGAATGGCGGCACGATATTTACACCCATGAACATCGAAGAGGAGATGCGCCGGTCGTACCTGGCGTATTCGATGTCAGTGATCATCGGGCGCGCGCTGCCGGATGCACGGGACGGGCTAAAGCCGGTGCACAGGCGGATTTTGACGGCGATGGACCGCGAGGGCCTGCAGCATAACAAGAGATATTCCAAATGCGCGGGCGTGGTGGGCGAGTGCCTGAAGAAATACCACCCGCACGGCGACTCGTCGGTGTACGACGCATTGGTGCGCATGGCGCAGCCGTGGAGCCTGCGTTATCCGCTGGTTGACGGTCAGGGGAACTTTGGTTCTGTGGATGGGGATCCGCCGGCGGCTTACCGTTACACCGAGTGCCGGATGGAGCGGATTGCCGAAGAGATGATGGCGGACATCGAGATGGAGACGGTCGATATGACGTCGAATTTCGATGAAACGACAGACGAGCCGACGGTGCTGCCGACGCGGATTC
>JBEKZG010000314.1:0-5099 GCA_049510095.1 Occallatibacter sp. | reverse complement strand
CTCAAAGCAGCTCTCCGAAAAGAAGCGCAACGAGCTCAACATCGAAATTCGCGCCAACTCCGTTGCCTGGGCCATCGCCGCGGTCGACGTGGAAACCATCGACCGCATCAACATCCGCCAGGCCTCGCTGCTGGCCATGCGCCTTGCCGTCCGCCAGCTCGCCCTCAGCCCCGACTACCTGCTCATCGACGGCCGCGATACCATCGACTGGCCTTGCCCGCAACAGCCCGTCATTCAGGGCGACGCAACCAGCCTCTCCATCGCCGCCGCCAGCGTTCTAGCCAAAGTCCACCGCGACCGCCTGCTTGTCGAGTTCGACTCTCAATTTCCCGGCTACGGCCTTGCCCGCCACAAAGGATACGGCGTACCCGAGCACCTGGCTGCGCTCGCCCGTCTCGGCCCCACCCCGCTCCATCGCAAGAGCTTCCACCCGATAGCTCAAACGGCGCTACAATTTCCTGAACTCTGAGTTTCGTCTGGAGGCCCACCGTGGCGCGCCCGCGTTGGTTGTCGGCACTCACCATCGCCTGCCTGCTGGTAACCGGCTGCAACAAGTACCAGCACAAAAAACCCGATCCCACCAAGGGCGTAGTCACCGGCGTAGTCCTTTGCACAGACACCGGCAAACCAGCCCGCTTCGCCACCGTAGTCCTGACCGCGACGCCCAAGGAGGGTGACAAAAGCGAGGACAGCGATCCCCTTCCCGCGGCGGAGATGACCGTGACCGATCTCGATGGCCGCTTCCGCATGGAAGCCGTGCAGCCGGGCCGCTATTATGCCTTTGCCACCCTCGACGGCTATCTCGATCCATCCCTCGATCTGGACCCCGACAAGCTCAAATCTCTTCCGAGCGACCGGGAACGCCACCTCTATTCGATTCAGCAGTGGAAAGATCACCTCACCGAAGTGACTGTCGGCATGCACCGCATTTCGGAGATCTCAATTTCGATTGAGCGCGCCGCGGAGATTGCCGGAACGGTGACCTTTGACGACGGCAGCCCGGCCATCGGCATGCATTTTCAAGCCTTCCGCAAAACAGACAAGGACTGGACGAGCGTCGGGCTGCCGCTGATGGATAACTGGTCCATCCGCGCCGTCAGCGATAGCCACGGTCGCTACAGCATCATCAACCTTCCCGCCGGCGAATACACCGTTTGCACGCTGATGCCTACCGACACGGAGCAGGCCGCGGCCCGCGTTTGCCTGGGCGGTGTCTTCCGGCGCAAAATGGCCAAAAGCGTGAAAGTCGGAGCCGGAGAAACCGCCGCCGGCAACGACATTGAGATTCCGCTTTCCGGCCTCCACTCAGTTTCCGGCGAAGTCACCGCCCTTGCCGATGGGCATGCTCTGGCCAAAGCAACCGTGCGCCTGCTTTATGCCGACGACCGCGAACCGGCCCGCGAAACCTCGGTCCTTGACGATGGCAGCTTCGCGCTTCAATACGTTCCCGAAGGCAATTACATCCTGAAAGTCTCCGGCGCGGAAGATGCGGATCCAAAAGGCGCTGACCCCGCTGCTGCTGGCCCGGACACCCCACCAGCCGCCGCATCCGCAAGCCCCGCCCCACCCACTCGCTATAAAGACAAGGAGATCCCGCTCAAGGTCCTCGGCGATGTCAGCGATATCGCCATCGCCGTTTCTCCCGTTACGCTCGACAAGTCCACAGGCCCGTAAGGCCTGCCGCAATCGCCTGCCTCAAACAGCGGGTGCCGCGGTCTTCCCGCTCTTCGCCCGTTTCTGCCACCAGTCCCACACCGGCCGCGCCGCCAGCAGGACGCCCAGAATTACCGTATTGCTCATCGGGCTCAGCACGCCAGGCTTCACCTGCCACCAGTAGTGAATCACTCCGCAAACCGCCGCCACGTACACCGCCCTGTGCAGCCATCGCCAGCGCACGCCGCCCAGCTTGCGGATCGCCCAGTTCGTCGACGTCGCGGCCAGCGGCAGCAACAGCAGCCACGCTATAACACCCACAGTGATAAACCGCCGCTTCCTAATATCGTCCAGCATCGTGTTCACATCGAAGCCCGCGTATAAGGCGACATACGTCAGCAAATGCAGCGTTGCGTAGAAGAACGCGAACAGTCCCAGCAGTCGCCTGAATTTGACCAGCCAGTTCAGCTTCGGCGATAGCCTGCGCACCGGTGTAATCGCCAGCGTGATCGTTAGCAGGTTCAGTGTTGTCGAACCAGTCGTAAAGGTAATCTTCGCCGTCGGATCGGCCCCCAGGTCGTTAGTCACGGCTCCATAGACCAGCAGACCCAGCGGCCAAAGGCAAGCCACCCAGGTAAGCGTCTTCAGCAGAATAAGCGTAGATCGTTTCATGGTCTCAATGAAGCGGAGTTAGCGGTGTTAGCAAATGCAGCGGGTTTATTACTAACTCCGCCCTCCCCGAATTCCGCTTCAGTAATATCTCCTGAGGTCCATCCCGTTATACAGCGAAGCCACCTGGTCCGCATATCCATTGAACATCAGCGTCGCCTTCCGTTGCGCGTAGAACGGCAGTCCAATCCGCCGCTCCGTCTTCTGGCTCCAGCGCGGATGGTCCACATTCGGATTCACGTTCGAATAGAATCCGTACTCGCTCGAATTCTGATCGTTCCAGGTGGTCATCGGCTGCTTATCCAAAAAGCGCACGGTCACAATCGACTTGGCCGACTTGAACCCGTACTTCCACGGCACCACAATCCTCACCGGCGCGCCATCCTGGTTGGGCAGCACCTCGCCGTACAGGCCAAACGTCAGCAGCGTCAGCGGATGCATTGCCTCATCCATCCGCAGTCCCTCGGAATAAGGCCAGTTGATGTTGCTCTCACTCGCCCACTTCTCCACCCTCCCGCTGTAGTAAGAAAGGAACTGCACATATTTCGCGCTAGGCAGCGGATCGCACTGCTTGATGAATTCCGAGAGCGAGTAGCCCACCCACGGAATCACCATGCTCCATGCCTCCACGCACCTGTGCCGGTAAACGCGATCCTCCAGCGGACGCAGCTTCAACAGCGCCTCAATGTCGAAGGTCTTCGGGGTTTTTACTTTGCCGTCCACCTTGACCGTCCACGGCCGCGTCGGCAACCCTCCGGCATTCTTCGCCGGGTCCCCCTTGTCCACCCCGAACTCGTAGAAATTGTTGTAGTGGGTAATGTCTTCAAAGCTCGTCAGCGTCTCGCCGGTCGTCGACAGCGGACTCTTTACCGTATCCAGCTTCGTCCCCGCCAGCGCGCCGACGCGGGGATCGAGAACCTCCGCAACCCGCTCCGCGCCCACAGCCGCCACACCCGCGGCCGCAGCACTTGCCGCGGCTCCCCGCAGGAACTTCCTGCGATTCATATACCACTCGTAACCACTGCGCGGCGTAATCTCCGAGGAAGGAATGTCGCCGGGTTTGCCTATGAACATCGTGTTGACCTCGCACGGGGAAGTATCGTGCCAAACGTTAGACACACCCAACCGCCCCCACGTTACAGGATACGTTTCAAGGTCCGACTTTGGATTGCGTGCCGCCAAAACTCAGGACTAGGCTCACGGGCTGACTTGCTGACTCGCTGACTTGCTTACCTGCGGCTGGACTCACTCGCCGACTCGCTGACCCGCTGACTTGCTGACCTGCTCGCCCGTTAGAAACGGCCACTGCCCCAGCCGTTTCGCACGCCACATATAAATCGCCGTCCCGCTAATCCCGATCCCCGCAGCAACCGCCAACCCCTGCAACGCATGGCTGCGGTTCACCAGCACGAAAACAAATCCCGCCATGGCGATCAGCGGCGGCAGCGGATAAAACGGCATCCTGAAGGGGCGCTCTAACTCCGGCCTCTGCGCCCGCAGCAGCATCACACCCACGTGCTGCAAAAAGAACTGCAGCACAATTCGTGTAATCACCAGCAGCGTGATCACCTGCGTCAGCGTCAGAAAACAAAACGCCGAAGCCACCACCCCCAACGCCGCCAGAGACCGGTGAGGGATCCCGTGTTTCGGATGCACAGCCGCTAGAAACCCGAAGTAGTTTCCATCCCGCGCCGCCGCATACGGCACCCGCGAATAGCCCAGCAGCAGCGAGAAAACGGATGCAAACGCCGTCCACATCACAAGCCCGGCAATTGCATTCCCAGCCCATCCGCCGAAGGCCGCGCCGGCAATATCGGCCACAAGCTGCACCCGCAGCCTGTCACTCCCCGCAACGTGCCCCGATGCGCCGACAATCGAAGGCAGAACCGCCAGATTCATGAGCACATAGAACGCCGCGACAAAGAACACACTCAGCAGAATCGCCCGCGGAATCGTCCGCTCGGGCCGCTTCACTTCGCTGCCCAGAAACGTGATGTTGTAGTAGCCCCAGTAGCAATAAGTGGCCAGAAGAGTGCCCTGTGCGAGCCCGCCCACGGCCTTTCCCATTCCCCCAGCCGTTGCCAATACGGGCGCAACAGGCATGTGCCAACCGCCCAATGCCGCCGCATGGGCAAACCCTGAAAAAATCACGCCGGCAATGGCAGCCATCACTCCAGCAAACAGCACCCATGCCATCCCCGTCACAACGCTCAACCTGCGATAGAGCATCCACGTCACGAAGAGGCAAACCGATGCGGCAGCAATGTTGCCGAAGTGCAGCGCCGGCAACGCCGCAATCGGAGCCTGCTCCAGCCCCGGCCAAAACCAGGCCAGAAAGCTCGCCAACCCGATGCATCCCGAAGCAATCGAAAGCGGAGCGGAAAAACTCAACTGCCAAACATACAGAAAGCTCAGCCAGTTCCCCGCGCGCTTAGGCCCGTAGATCTCCCGCAGAAACGCATACGACCCGCCCGCACGCGGAAACGCCGCTCCCAGCTCCGCCCACACAAGCCCATCGGCCACGGCAATTGCCGCGCCCAGCACCCAGGCCCACACGCTCAGCCGGAAACCGGCAGCCGCAATCACCAGCGGCAGCGTGATGAATGGACCCACCCCAATCATCTCCAGCATGTTGAACAGCACAGCGGAGCGCAGCCCGATGCGGCGTTCGAGCGTGCCACTGTTTGGGATGGTTTGAATCTCCGTCATCAGGCCTCAATGCTCCACGGATTGTACACTGACCAGAAGTATGATCTTCTCCGGCAAACATCCCAAAG
>JBEKZG010000313.1:0-5113 GCA_049510095.1 Occallatibacter sp. | reverse complement strand
CATCACTGCTTAGCGGAAGCGGCGGATTCTGAGCGTGTGCCGGCCTGCGCGATAGAGGCCCATCACATAAACCGTCGCGCGGCCCTTGGTGGAGAAGATCAGCTGGCGAATCCGGAGCAGCGGCGAACCGCTGGGAATATTCAACAGCTTCGCGATCCGGTGATCGGCATGAGTTGCGTCGATCTCTTCGTCGGCATACGCCAGTTCGACGCCGCATTCGCGTTCCAACGCTCCAAACAGGGAAGTCTTTTCCAGTGGTAATTCCACCAGGGCCTGAAACTCTTCCGCGGACAGATAGCAAACTTCCAGCGCGACCGGTTCATCGCCGGCTGAGCGGACACGTTCGACCTTGAGCAGCCGGCAGGTCGGCGACAGTCCAAGCCGCTCCGCAATTTCGTGCTCCCGGATCACGATCACGGAAGACACGATTCTGGAATGTGTTGTTAAGCCCAGGCTGGCCATTTGTTCCGTATAGCTGAGCAGCTTGTTGAAGTGGACCTGTGGCGGCGCTACGAAGGTCCCGGCGCCATGGCGGCGCTCGACCATGCCTTCCTGAGCAAGGTCGGCCAGCGCATGCCGCGCGGTCATCAGGCTCACTCCGTGAATTCTGGCAAGCTCCCGTTCGGAGTCCACGACATCGCCCGGTTTGAGTTCGCCGGAGTCGATTCTTTGCCGGATCGCATTCTGGATCCTCTTGTACGCCGGCTCGTCTTTCTGCGTGCGGATGGTGGTCACAGCTGCACTCATACCCGGCTCAATGCCGCTTTCCGAATGATGCCAAATGATCTGCATTCAAGATAACTCAACCAAAGGACTTGTCGACGAAAAACATGCTATAGAGCTGTGCAGGAATATCCGAACACAATCGAGTGCCTGGCCTCAGACCAGCAGAATCCGTGTGCCCTGCTGTTCGAATTGGGCGAGGTTGTCCTTTGTAGCCCCGGTGTCCGTAATCAGGATGTGAATCTCGTTGGATGGGCAGATGAAGGCAGGGCTGACTTTGCCCAGTTTGCTTGAGTCGGCGGTGACGATGACTTGTTTCGACTGTTTCACCATTTTGCGATAGACCAGCGCCTCGTCGGTTTCGAGAGTGGTGGCGCCGCGCTCCGCATCCAGTCCGGTTACGCTGAGAAAAACTTTGTCCAGATACACATCGTCAAGAAAGGTCAGCGCCGCGTTGCCAGTGAGCGAGAACGACCAGGCCCACGGAACTACGCCCCCCGTCAGATAAGTGCGGATGCCCGGTTGATTGCACAGCTCCATCCCGATATTGATTGCGTTCGTGACCACTTGAATCTTTTCGCGATGACGCAGGCTGCGGCCGATGTGGGTGGTAGTGGTGCCGGCAGTGAGTCCCACGGTTTCATTGGCCTCAACCAACTCGGCTGCGGCAAGGCCGATCCGCCGCTTCTCTTCGGCAAAGCGCTGCTCGCGGGCCAGAAAGGTGCTGTCATAGCGGAAGGGCTCGTAAAGCAGCGGCTCCACCAGCGTAGCGCCACCGTGCGTCCGCCGAATGAGTCCGCGGCTTTCCAGACGGGCAAGGTCGCGCCGAATGCTGGGCGCGGACGATCCGGCGACAGCCAGAATTTCTTCAATGGTCGCGCTGCCCACGCGCAGCAGAAGCTTGATGATCTGCTCGGAACGGAGATTCAGGTCGTCTGCCATCGGACCGGTTCTATCCTTTTGCTAGCGGAAGTTTTGGAGCCTGCGCCAAGATCCCTCAGATCTCTAATATATTCTTCCACAGTTTGGTCACATAATTGATCACTTTATCGATGTATGATCAATATTGATATCGATGCCCAGCGGGCATTGTCGCCTGGATTGGAAAAATGCGGACATTTGACCACGAGATGTTGCGGGAGATTTACGAGCAGCCGGAGGCAATTCGCCGCACCGTAGCCCTCTATCTCTCGAATGGATTTCTGAAGCCAGATATTGCCAAGAGGATTGCGGCGTGGTCCATCCCGGAAGGCGAGATTTTGATCGCCGCTTCTGGTTCGAGCCGGCACAGCGGCTTGGCTGCGGAGATATTGCTGGAGGATCTTTGCGGTCTTGCCGTGGACGTTGAATACGCCAGCGAGTACAGTTGCCGCGGCAACGACGACAAACAAATCGTTCGCCATCCCAGCGTTCTGGTTCTCTCCCAGTCGGGCGAGACGTCTGACACGCTGGCCGCCCTGCGCGAAGCTGCCCAACGCGGCCAAAAGACCCTGGCTATCACCAACGCTGCCGGATCTTCCATGGAGCGTGAAGCCGACGTGGCCATGCCGCTGGCCGCCGGCAGGGAACGGGCGATTCCGGCGACCAAGAGTTTCACTTGCCAGTTGACCGTGCTCTACATACTGGCGCTCTACGAGGGCGCGCGCCTGCGCCGCATGGATGTGGACGCATTGAGTCGTCACGTTGAGGCTCTGTGTGCCTTGCCGGACGCGATTGAAGCGCAGCTCGACGGCTGGCGGGGGCAGACGGCTGCACTGGCCCATAAATACAATTCGGCTTCCACTTTCCTTTACTTGGGCCGCGGCATTCACTACGCCATCGCGCGCGAAGGCGCGCTGAAGCTGAAAGAAGCCTCCTATGTTCATGCCGAGGGATATCCAACCGGGGAGCTGAAGCACGGACCTAATGCGCTGGTCAGCGACCGCGTCCCGCTGCTGGTGCTGGCTACTGTAGATCGCACGCGGAGTGGCTCGGTGCTGCGCTATGAAAAGACATTGCAACTGCTGCGCGATATGAAATCGCAGGGAGCCAAGACGATCGCCATTGCGAACGCTGGCGATGAGGAAACGGCGAGCCTGGTGACCGATTGCATTTTTGTGCAGCAGGCGCCCGAATACCTGCTGCCTATTGCCGAAGTGGTCCCTTTGCAACTCTTCGCTTACTTCATGGCCCTGGAACGCGGCGTGGATGTTGACCGGCCACGAAATCTCTCCAAAGCGGTGGTGGAGCAGGACGCGGTTTCCTGAAACTGCATCCTGCTCACATGTCTGCGAACGGATTCCCGGGGCTGATGGCTACTTGATCTCCAGCTGATCGATCTCGAACTGGAATTTTCCGGATTCCTGGACATGGACAAAGCCGAGGCCGCTCAGATCGCTGCCGTCCGTCTCGAAGGTGGAGAAGGGAAACGTGTATTGTTTCCACTCTGGCCCGGCAGTAAACATGGTCATCGCCGGCGGGCCGTCCCTGCCATTGCGGGTTTCGGTCAATACGATCAGGGTGTACGATTTGCCGTCGCCCTTCGCCCAGAAGCTTATGCCCTTTTTCCCGGATAGATTCACCGGCTGCATAGGGGCGGACCCTGGAAAATAGAGAGCCCCCGCAAATGCGAAGGGAACAGTTGTGCCGCCAACGACTTCTCCATTTACCTGCAAAGCGCCCTTGGTGCCCTCTGCTCCGGGTTCCACCACATTTAAGGTTGAAGCGGATTTTCCGCCGTTCATTGAGTCTCCGGCAGGAATCCACATTCCGTATTTGGCAGCTACCTTGCCATCGTCGAAGTTGCTGACCATCCCCGACTCAGAGCCAGCGGGCGGAGGGGGAAGAGCAGGCCGTCCGGTCTCGCCATGCGTGCCGGCAACGGTTAACAGCACCGTGCTGGTTTTGTCGGAGCTGGGGCCGACCATCAACTCAAAGACTCCTGGCTCAACCACGCGGTGCATATCGATGTTCAGAATCGAGAGCATCTCCGGTGTGACAGCGAATTCCACGGTCTTTTTCTCGCCGGGCTTCAGAGCGATGCGCTCAAAGCCTTTTAACTGCATCACGGGCTGCGTCACGTCGGCGATGCGCTGATGAATGTAGAGTTGCGGCACCTCGTCGCCTTCGCGCTGGCCGGTGTTGGTCACGTCCACACTCACTTTGGCAGTGCCGCCGGTGAGAATCTGCTTCGGCTCCACGCGCAGATTGTCGAACTTGAAGGTTGTGTAACTCAACCCGTAGCCGAACGCGAATAGCGGTTGACGTGTGCTGAATTCGTAGCTGCGGTTGTCGCTCGGCTTGTGGTTGTAGAAGTCAGGCAAGTCGCCGACTGAATGAGGGAAGGTGATGGGCAGCTTGCCGCCGGGGTTGACGTCGCCGAAAATCACCTGCGCCGCGCCCACGCCGCCTTCCTCGCCAAGATAGAAGCCTTCAAGAATTGCCGGAACCTTCTCCGCGATGTAGTTGATCGAAAGCGGCCGCCCGTTGATAAGCAACACGACTACAGGCGTTCCCGTTTCAACCACAGCCTTTACCAAGTCGTTCTGCGCACCCAGCAAATCGAGCGAGTCGCGGTCACCGCGATGCTGCTCACTCCAGGCTTCGCGGTTGGTGCTTTCGTTTTCGCCCACCACAAGAATGGCCACATCGGCCTTGCGCGCCGTGGCAACCGCCTCTTCAATCGAAGCAGCCTGCGATTTCGTATCGAAGAGCTGCACATTGTCGGCACGCCACCCATTCTGGCCTTCCGGCGCGTCGGTAATCCTGCAGCCTTTGGCGTAGAGAACATGTGCCTTGTTGCCCACGCGCGCCTTGATGCCGTCCAGAATGCTCACACCCTGCCCGGGATCGCGGCTGTATCCGCCCAGGTGCACATCGGCCGCGTTCGGCCCGATGACCGCGATGTTCTTCAGCTTTGACAAATCCAGCGGCAGCAGGTTTTTCTCGTTCTTCAGCAGCACAATCACTTTGCTTGCCGCTTCAATCGCCAGCTTGCGATGCTCTTCGCTGTTGTTCACGCGCTCCGCGTAATCGGGGTCGAGATAGGGCTTGTCGAACAGCCCCAGCCGAAATTTGGCCGCAAGCACGCGAGACACCGCGCGGTCCACATCGCTCTCCGGCACAATGCCCGCCTTCACCTGCGCCGTCAGCGTGCTGAAAGCTGTGCCCTCGGAAAGATCGTAGTCGATGCCCGCCGCAATGCCCTGGCGCGCGGCATCGGCATTGTTGTACGCCACATGATGCGTGTCCACCAGCATCTGCAGGCCATCTCCATCGGAGGTAATGTAGCCCCTGAATCCCCACTCCTGCCGCAGCACCTTGTCCAGCAGCCAGTGATTGATGTGCGATGGCACGCCATCGATTTCGTTGTACGAGGCCATCACGCTGCCCACCCGTGCCTCCTCGACAG
>JBEKZG010000312.1:0-9734 GCA_049510095.1 Occallatibacter sp. | reverse complement strand
GTCCGGTACACCACGTCCGGATTTTCCTTCCGCAACATCGGCTTGTTGGTCGGAATCACCACAATCTCAAGCTTGTAAATCTTCTCGAACTCCGCCGCTTCCGTTTCCGCCGTGCCCGTCATCCCGCTCAGCTTCTTATAAAGGCGGAAGTAGTTCTGAAACGTGATCGTCGCCAGCGTCTGGTCTTCTTTGCGGATGTTCACGCCCTCTTTCGCTTCCACTGACTGGTGCAGCCCATCGCTCCAGCGCCGCCCCGGCATCAGCCTTCCGGTAAAGGTGTCGACAATAATCACCTCACCTTCCTTCACCACGTACTCCACGTCGCGGTGGTAAAGTGCTTCCGCCTTGATCGCCGTCTCCACGTAGTGCTTCAGATCCCAGTTCTCCGCGTCCGCAATATTGTCAATTCCCAGCAGCTTTTCAATCGTCACCCATCCCTCGTCGGTGACCCCGATCGTCCGCTGCTTCTCATCCACAATGTAGTCGCCGGTCAGATACTTCTCGCCTTCCCGCAACTCGAGGCCCAGCTCCGCCTGCCGTTTCGTGTCGCTCCACTCAATCTCCTCGCCCTTTACCAGTTGCGGAATGATCTTCCGCGCCCTCGCATATTTATCTGTAGTCTGTTCCGTCGGCCCGGAGATAATCAGCGGCGTCCGCGCCTCGTCGATCAGGATCGAGTCCACTTCGTCGACGATTGCGTAATAGTGCCCTCTCTGCACGCAATCTTTTAACTCGAACTTCATGTTGTCGCGCAGATAGTCGAACCCAAACTCGTTATTCGTTCCATACGTAATGTCCGCCGCATAAGCCGCGCGCCGTTCCGCATCGTCCAGGTCGTGGACAATCACGCCTACTGTCAGTCCCAGAAACTCATAAATCTTGCCCATCCACTCGGCATCGCGCTTGGCCAGGTAGTCGTTCACCGTGACCACGTGAACCCCGTGCCCCGCCAGTGCATTCAAGTAGCAGCTCAGCGTGGCCACCAGCGTCTTGCCTTCGCCGGTCTTCATCTCGGCGATCTTTCCCTGGTGCAGCACCATGCCGCCAATCAGCTGCACATCGAAGTGCCGCATCTGCACTGCGCGCCAGCCCGCCTCGCGCACCACTGCGAATGCTTCAGGCAGAATCTCGTCCAGTGCCGTCTTTTCCGCGGCCGTCTGTACCTTCTCGCGATCTTCCTCGTCCTCTATACCCTTGGTCGCCAATTGAACGCGCTCGGCAATCCGCGCCCGGAACTCGACGGTCTTCGCCCGTAACTCATCGTCCGAGAGGGTCTTAATTCTCGCTTCGAACTCGTTGATTTCGGCCACCACCGGCCAAAGCCGCTTGATGATCCGCTCGTTCGACGTCCCAAAAACCTTTGTCAATACTTTATCGATCAAGACACAATTCTCCGTCTACCAGTGTAAATGCCACGCCCAAATCCACCGCTTTGCAAAAAACTCGCCAAAACCCCGCTGGCGACTTTCAACGGACCTCCCGGACACAAGCCACATTCTTCCGATGCGCCGGGACCGCTGGGTGGGCCGGCGCGCTAATCTGATGCTCATGGAGACGGCTTACATCGGAATGGGCGCGAACCTGGCCAGTTGGGTGGGGCCGCCGGAAACGACGTTGGCCGCCGCGGCGTTGAGGCTCGAGTCGCTGGGACGCGTCGTTAATCGGTCGTCGCTCTACAGCACCGAGCCGATTGGATTTGCCGAACAGCCGCGCTTTGTGAATGCCGTTGTGGCGCTGGAAACGGAGCTGGATCCGCGCGGGTTGCTGGATGGACTCCTGGGGATCGAGTTGGAGTTCGGACGGGACCGGACAGCGGGATTCGCCAATGGCCCCCGAACGCTGGATTTGGACATTTTGATCTTTGGAAACGTCAAGATCAATGAGCCGGGACTGGAGATTCCCCATCCCCGACTAGCGGAACGCGCTTTCGTTCTCGTTCCTCTTAGTGAGGTTGCTCCGCCGAACCTGGATGCGGGCTATGGAATAACCGTGTCACAATTGCTCCATAGTCTTTTCACAAATCCCGCGAGCCGAATGCATGAAGTGGTCAAAATTCAAAGCGAGTCTTGGCGCATTGGCGCTGGTGGGAGTATTACTCTCCCTGGCGAGGCTTAAAGCCCAAACCTCCGTGACGGTTTCGGTCACTGTGTTGGATAGCCGGGGTAGCGCTGTGCCGGGGGCGCCGGTGATGAACGTGGCGGGAAGGCTGCTGGGGATCACCGATGAGAATGGCAGACTGACCGTTGGGTGTAATGTTCCCTGCCGTGTCCGTGTATCCGCGGCTGGATTTTCCGAGTCGACCGCGGAACTGTCCACTCCGGTGCCTGACCCCCCAAAAACCGCCATCGAGATGACCATCCGCCTGCTGCCGGCCGGCAATCCGGAAGAAGTGACCGTGACCGCTTATCGTGCACCCCTGGGGTCGCTGGAGAGCCCGGTTGCCACGCGGTTGCTCTCCCAACAGGCGCTCGCGACCACGGCTGCAGTGACTATGGACGACGAACTGCGGCAGCTTCCCGGACTGGAGCTCTTTCGCCGTTCGAGTTCGCTGGTGGCCAACCCCTCGTCGCAGGGCATGAGCCTGCGTGCCTTGGGATCCACATCGGCCAGCCGCACGTTACTCACCGAGGACGATGTGCCGCTCAACGATGCGTTTGCCGGAACGATCCACTGGCTGGAGGAGCCGGAGCTGTCCGTTCAACGAATCGAATTGCTGCGCGGCGGAGCCAGCGACCTCTACGGATCGAGCGCCATCGGCGGCGTGGTTTCGGTGGTCCCGGTGCGGCCGGGCGGCGACCTGGGCGAGTTGAGAAGCAGCTACGGCTCAGAAGGAACTGTTGACGACAGCCTGCTGCTCCAGGGCAAGACAGGACCGTGGGGCGTTCTGGCTTCGGGCGGCGTGACAGGTACAGACGGGTATATCCAGGAGGCTCCATCGCAGCGCGGACCGGTGGATATTCCAAGCAATGTCCACAGCCAGAGCGGTGTGCTGATGGCCGAGCGCGACCATGGGCCGTTCCGGATTTTTGTGCGTGGCAGCGGCTTCAACGAAGCGCGCAGTAATGGAACTCCCTACCAGACCAATGGGACGCGCCTGTGGCGCTACGCAACCGGCAGCGACTGGAAGGGACCGAAAGAGGGCACACTCACACTGCGGCTCTATGGCTCGACCGACCACTTTCGCCAGACATTTTCAAGCATTTCCAATTTGCCGGACTTTGGGGACCCCGATTGCACGTACCGCTGCGGCGAGATTCCGAGCAAGTTTTCATTGACGCCCAATAATGAGCTTGGCGCAGCGGCCCATTGGAGCCAGCCGCTCGGAGCTGGAATTCTGCTGCTGGCCGGAGCCGACACGCACGATGTAAGAGTCTGGGACCGGGAACAAAGCTATGGCAGTTCGACCGCACTGACTAATCTGCACGACCATCAGCGCGATTCCGGCGCTTACGTCGAAGCAATGTGGGTGCGCAAGAGTTGGACGGCAACCGCGGCTAGCCGCTTGGATTGGTTCCAGAACTACGACGGGCGGAAGTTGCAATGGACAGGCAGCGGCTGGATTCCGGCGTCAAGCCAACCGCCGCAGTTCGACCAGCGATTCTTCGATCCGCGCATCGGAATTTCGCGCAAGATCAAAGAACATTGGGCCGTGTCGGCGTCGGGATTCCGTGCCTTTCGCGCGCCCACGCCCAACGAGCTTTACCGCTCGACACAGGTTGGGAACGAACTGACGTTGCCCAACGGCAACCTTCTCAGCGAGCGCGCCACAGGCTGGGAAACTGGCCTGGCCACACAATGGCATTGGGGCAGCGTCCGGACGAGCTACTTCCTTACCCGGGTCAACCGGCCCATCGACGCTGTTACCACCAACCCTACGTCGTCCCCGATCCTGCTGATGCGTGAAAACCTGGGCCAGATTGAGAGCCGCGGCGTATCACTGGATTATGAACTGGCCCCTTTGCGTTGGCTGGCCGTGGACGGCGGCTACCAGTACGCGCATGCCGTGGTGACCAATGACAGCCAAACCCCGGCTCTGGTGGGCAACTGGATTCCCGAGGTGGCCCGCAACCTGGCCACTATGAATGTGCGGGCCGTTCGGCCAAAGCTGGGAACACTGACTCTGCAAGGGCGGCTCAGCGGACGCCAATTCGACGATGATGCCAACGAGTATTTGCTGCATGGATACTTCCGGCTGGACACCTATGCCTCTCATGAGTTCGGCAAGAAATTCGAGGCATTCGCTGCCGGCGAAAATCTGTTCAACCGGCAGATTGAAGACTCGAAGACTCCTACCACCACGCTTGGTATGCCGCGAGTCGGTCGCGCCGGATTTCTGATTCGCTTCGGCGGCGCCGGAAAATGATTGGATATATGCGTGATCGACCTTCCGATTTTGGCGTTTGAATGCCGAAATCTGACGAAAATTGCCGGTTTTGCGCTATTTGACTGCTCGTAACTTATTTGTTTTGTTGGGCCTCAAATCATCAAACGGGCTAAGTTCTTTGCTTGCAACAAAACCGGGGAGGGGGGTGGGGGGTAGGTGATCGGGTATAGACCGGGCAGATGCCTGACATCTTGAAACCGAGGACTCTTTGAACCCATTTCCATTTTGCGCCATGATGATTTCTGCCAATGTTTTCGCGGTTTGCAGCATATGACGTTCCATCTCTGTTAACTCTCCTGATTCGGCGCAACGTGCTGATTCGACAAAACTTGAAAGTTTGTAACACTGTAGTACTTGCAGCCCGTGGTGAAAGTCGAAAGGGCCGAAATCCGTCCCTCGGCGGCTAAAGCCCGTCGTTTCTTATCAGCCAATTTCGGCACGACTGAAGTCGCGCCCTTTCAACAATGTCGATCCGTAACTGCCGCAAATCAACACGCGAAGCGAATGCATCAAAATTTCTGTCTTGATTTTGTGCTGCGCCTGACCAGCACGATGGTTCGTAGGGTTTGGCCGCGATCGAAACTTCCGGATTGCCGGTGATACATCCGGAGGCTCAACTTCTTCGCCATCAACGCTGGATTCGCTCATTGGCGACGTTGCATCAATTGAAACAGAATTGAAAACAGCTACCGGCCTAGCGACGGTAGACTGAGGACAACTAACGCCCCGATTCAAAGTCAAGGACAGCATGATAGACCCCTCTTTGCAGTTCACGCTGAAGTACGGTAGCTGGAGGACTACGGCAATCCTTCCATCCTGGAATAGGATTCAAATCCGCCGCGATCTTTATGGTTGGCGCGAACAAGCCGGGCCTTCCGATGGCGTCGCGGAAATTGTATTTGAGCGTGAAGAAAGAGGGAAAGAGTCTCTTACGCTCGCGGAGATAGCCTCGGTCGCATGGGTGATCGAAAATGAAGCTGCCATTTCGCAGGCTCTGATTGAGTCCCTGACGAAGGATTATCCAGATCAGCAAGAGTTCTATGAATACTCGGGCGAAGAGAGGGCAGTGCTGATGCCGGATCTCGGGCCGGGGGTCGACCTGCGCACGCTGTTAAGACTTAATGGTGTCTACGTTCATTCGGTGCAGAAAGACGGAATTCCTTACGCGGGCTTCTTGTTCGGCTGCCCCTGGGAACAAGAACATGGCCTGGGCATCATGATGCACGGCACTCGAACGGTGCGATTCGGATGGGCGGATGACGCATTCTCTTCATGGATTGCCCAAAAAGATCGCGACTCGGAGCGCAGTGCCGACAAGAGTGCAGCGCCACAGATTTCGAGTTGGCGATCCTCGGTGCAAAGACGTAAACAGGCGAAGGAGAACGCCAACGAGGCCCGGCAAAGGTCGTCTGCTCTATCCGCAACGGCCGAGGCGGCAAACGACAAGCCTGTTCCCGACGAGAAGTTCTTCAGGGATGCCGGAGAACAGTTCAGTATTGTGGGACCGCAGATTTCCGAATCTCAAATCAATGCGGTTTTTCCTGAGTCCTTTCCCGGCAAGGAAGATCTCGTCCAGTTCTATCTGCGGTATAACGGCGGAAGCCGAACTCCGCAAGGCTGCATAATGAACTTCGGAAATCCCGCGCACCGTATATTGCGCAATCAACTCGACAGGTTGAATCTGGAAGGCTTCCGCTCCATTCCACTTGCCGCCGAAGATCGGATGATTCCATTTGCGAATATGCTCCGACACCACGAAACCATGGCTC
This sequence comes from Occallatibacter sp., assembly GCA_049510095.1. Classification (GTDB taxonomy): domain Bacteria; phylum Acidobacteriota; class Terriglobia; order Terriglobales; family Acidobacteriaceae; genus Telmatobacter. Next base: position 3,581 of record JBEKZG010000312.1, on the reverse strand, counting down.
GCATCTATGCGGAGGTTCCGGAGATGAAGGCGTTTCTCGAAGGACACATGGAGATTGGGTTCGATCACACCGGGAATGACCTCTGCATAAGCCGCAACAGCGGGCGCATCTTTTTCATGGATTGGAGGACATACAAGGAGGGACCGGTGGAAGTCGCCTCATCTTTTCGCGAATTTATTGCGAAGTTCTGGAATATCGCGTATGTTTCGCTCCATTGAGCGGCTGTTTTGGGGCAACCTTCAGTGGGCGAGGTAAACAGCTTCGTGAAAAAGACAAGTATTGAGCTAATATCTTCAAAAACACCCCTCAGGGGCTAAAGCCCGGCGTTTATTCTATTGCTCTTGCGGCACGACTGAAGTCGTGCCCTGACGCTTCTCGGATCTCCCGATGCGTTTTTCACCAAGCTGTAAAGTCGTGCCCTTTCAAAACAGGACATCCGCCACAGGCTGCCAGTGCAGGTGGCTAAAATCAATCAGTGTCCTTAACCTTTGACATTCTGAATGAAACTGAAGCCGGCGGCCGCCGCGCGCGGCTCCATCTGCCTCACCGGACCGTCCAGACGCCGGTCTTCATGCCTGTGGGCACCGCAGGGACGGTCAAGGCAGTTGCGCAGGATGTGTTGGAATCCCTGGGCGCGGAGATCATTCTTGGCAACACCTATCACCTTTACTTGCGTCCCGGCCACGAGGCAATCCGACGCATGGGAGGGCTGCACCGGTTCATCAGCTGGCCGCGCGCCGTGCTCACCGATTCGGGCGGCTTTCAGGTTTTCAGCCTCAGCCAGCTCCGTAAGGTTTCTGACGAAGGAGTACGCTTTCGCTCGCACCTTGACGGCAGCAGCCACTTCTTCACGCCTGAACATTCGATGGATGTGCAGATCGCTCTGGGCGCGGATATCGCCATGGCCTTCGATGAGTGCACCGAATATCCGGCAGAACGAAACAGGGCACAGGAGAGCCTGCGACTTACCATGGCCTGGGCGCGGCGGTCTCTGGATCACTTTCGTGCCCACCGCGACGAGGTGGTTTGGCGCAATGAGTTTGGAGGGCAGACGCAAAATCTCTTCGGCATTGTTCAGGGTGGCATGTACCGCGACCTGCGCCGCGAAAGCGCCGAGCGCCTGGTCGAGATGGACTTTGACGGCTACGCCATTGGCGGGTTGAGCGTGGGCGAGCCGCGCGATCTGACCATGGAGATGATCTCCGAGGTGCTGCCGCTGCTGCCCAGAGACAAGCCGCGCTATGTAATGGGCGTCGGCTATCCGGACGAGATTGAACAGTACGCCCGCATGGGCGTGGACATGATGGACTGCGTGCTGCCGACGCGTGCGGCGCGCCATGGATTGCTCTTTACCAGCGAGGGGCGGCTGAATATCAAGGGCAAGAGATATGCCGAGGACCAGGGCCCGCCAGATCCCGCCTGCCAGTGCATGGTTTGCCGCCGCTACTCGCGCGCCTATCTGCGGCATCTGATGCAGGCTGGCGAGGCTCTGTCCGGAACGCTGAACTCCATCCATAACCTCGCTTACTACCTTGGCATCATGGAGCGGGTGCGCGCAACGCTCGCTGCTGACGTGCGGAGTTAAGCCGCCTCCGCGCGCACCTGTGTTGTGGCCCGGCGCGCAGTATCCACAGCAAGCGCCAGCGTAGCCGCCGCTGAAGACCATAGGATGATGCCCGCGCCCAATGCAGTCGCTCCCTGCACGTGATCCACCGGAACAACGATCATCACGCCCACTGACCACAGCACCATCGCCGCGCCGGTGACGTAATGCATCCGGTACCGGAACAGCTTCGCCAGCGGAAACAGATGCAGCCCTACAACGCACGCAATCGCGGGTACGATGTACGCATCGTGATGCAGCCGGCCCAGTATAGCGGCCAGTACAAAACACACAACCCACTGCATCGCGTTGACCCAGTGAAACACCTTCATGATTCGTGGATCCTCCGGTTCGCGCGGCATGCGCTTTGCAAGGCCCAGCACATGGATCGCGGCCAGCACAAGCCCGGCGGCGATCAGCACGAGCCCACAAATCGAGGTCACGCTGAGCTGTTCGCGCACATAGAGAGAAAGAAAAAGCCAAGCCGCGCCAAAGCCGGTAAACATCAGAGCGCCGATCGCGCGGCCTGACAGTTGATTCGCATTGATTGTCTGTGTCATGTCCAAACTCCTTGGGGATTTCGTTATGCGTCGATCGCGGAACCGAGCAACTGCTTCAACGCCTGTACATATTCGGTAAGCGCCTGGCGGCCCGCATCCGTCATGCGGTAGAGCGTCTGTGGCTTGCGCTGGACAAACTTCTTTTCGACAGCGACGTAGCCAGCCTCTTCGAGCTTGAGTAGCTGTGCGCCCAGGTTTCCGTCGGTCGAGGCAGTCTTGGCGCGAAGCCAGGTGAACTCCGCCTCTTCAACGCCACTGAGCAGAGAAAGCAGGGCCAGGCGCAGCTTGCCGTGGATCACGGGATTGAGTTCAGGCAGCTCAGGCATTGGCTACGCCCTGCTCGTTTCCATTGGGCCTGCGGCGGGGGAGTTTGCGCTCGCGAGCCTCGCAGATCATCCCGTATATACCGAAGACGATCTGGCAGAGGAAGTTGGCCACCAGCAGAGCAATGAAGCTTTGCCTCGTGGTGCCCAGGCAAGCGATGACCGCAGTTGCCCACCAGATGAACGCACAGGCCAACTGCGCCTTCCATTTCAGGATTGAACCGGAGGCCGCGTTGGCCAGGCCCAGCAGCGTCCCAATGATTGCCACAACAAGATTCGAATTGGACCGGCCGCCATAGCCCAGAGACACAATGACGATCGCTATCGAAATTCCTGTAGCTCCCCAGATGGACATGAGGGTGCGGTCCAAAGTGCCGATGGGCCACAATATTTCCTTGCTTCGCTTTTGGTAGAACGCGTTGATGCGCCAGGCCGCGACGGCGAAAATCAAAAGCTGGATAACTCCAATCGTCCAATTCCGGGCGGTCGAAGTATGGTCCAGCCAGACGGACCCGGCGATGCAGATGTAATAAGCTACTCCCCAAAACACAAAGATCCAGCCCCAACGCTGGGTTGTGCGCCTTCCCTCGGCGATCATGCTCTCGATCAGGGTCAGCCTGTCAATTAACTCGTGTCCGTCGTACTGTGTCGTCATTTCGATTCTCCAATGGAACACCGGATGCTCTGCTGGGTGGGTGATTGCTGTTGCGGAAGCGATACCGAGTTTGTATCGGCCACATCAATGCTCGCGTGCGTCGGCGATCATGCCGAAGATTCCGAAGACGATCTGACAGAAAAAGATAGCGGCCAAAAACACGATGCCCGCCTGGCTCTCCGTGAGAAAGCAGGAGGCCGCTCCGGCCGTCAACCAGACCAGCCCGGACACAAATTGCATCTTCCACTTAAGAATGATGCTTGACGTGAAATTGGCCGCGCCCAGCATGGCCCCGACGATCGCCACCGCGATGTGCAAATCCATCCTGCCGCTCACGCCGAGCGCCAGCATGATGGTGAATGTGGAGATGCCCATGCCGGCCCAGATGGAACCGATGGAGCGGCCGATGGTCGTCGGAGGCTGCTTGCGGCTCTTGCGGG
>JBEKZG010000311.1:0-5122 GCA_049510095.1 Occallatibacter sp. | reverse complement strand
GTGCGAGATCAAGTTGCAGGCCGTGAAGGGTGGCGGCCGGCTACACTCCATTTCGGAAATCGCGGGAGCACGAGCCAAGCAGAAGACGCGAATCATCTCAACGGTCCTTGGTCACTACGAAGACCCGCTGCACCTCGCGGAACGCGCGAAGCGCGTGGGTCTTAAGCGGGCCGCAAAAGTTTTGGCGGCCTTCTTGCCGAAGTCGAAGAAAGCCAGATCCGGGCACATTGGCGAAATCCTGGCGACCGAGGTCGTTCCCGCGATCTTGCCGGATTTTTTGGTGCCAATTAGCCGGCTGCGCTGGCTCGATGGACGGGAAACGGCTCTGCGCGGCGAGGATGTGATCGGAGTCGCCCGGAAAGCCGGCCACGTCAGGTTCCTCAAGACGGAATCGAAGAGCCGGGTATCGCTGAGCCCGGGCGTGGTCGCGGCCGCGCGCCAAGCGTTGAATGCCAACAAAGGGAGGCCATCGCAGCATGCAATGGGCTTCATAATGCACAGGCTCACGGAGCTCGGGCAAAGCGACCTTTCGCAGCTTTTCGAGAACTACCTGCTGGCTAAGACCATTGCCGATGAAGACATCGTCCACATGTTCTTTGGATTGGCCGGCAATGATGCGTCGGCCGCTGTGCGGGTCGACCTCGAGGCCTGCTCCGGAAGAATTGAACAGCATGCGGTGACTTTTCATATTCCGGACCACCCCAATTTCATCGCGTCCCTGTACCAGCCGTAGCCGGCATGCCCCGCCCCGCCCCGCAAATCATCGCTCGGATCGAGGAGGCCACGCGCGCCGGTTTTCGCGGCCAGCTGCTGGCGCGGGGTCTTGCGCGGAACTTAATCTGGTCCAATGGCAAGATTCCCGATGGCGGCCAGAAGTTTTCGCCCCTACTAAGTTCCGATCTGCTCGCCTATGGAGTGGGTTTGCTCCAATTGGGCCTGGAGCTCCGGGCGCAGGAACGGGGGGCCCCGGCGGCCATTACCGCGTTTGAACGGGCGGCCGAGGCTATCGAATCGGTCATACGGGACGGAGACCCGGAATTCAACGAGCGTGGATTCTACACGGTACTGGCGGCGACGGCTTATCACTTAGGCCACTTTTCGGCACGGGCATTCAGCCTTTTTCCCTCAGAGGTGGAGGGCCTCAACCTTAGTCCCTCGGAGCGTGCGTTGACCATGTTGCTCCGCCGGGACATGGCCAAGCTAAGGGAACATCTTAGGGCCCTCGCAGGCGACAGGGGCTTTGACAGCATGCTGGAGGCGCAGCTGCGCGATGTGGTCGAGGGTCGCGAGCTTGACGACGGCGTACACCTGACCCTGGATACGATGTATCATCAGACGCTGGCAGTATTCGACCACGCGTTAGAATCAGGTGATGGCAACGCGACGCGTATCGCGCTGAAGATGTTTGAAGAGGGGGCCGCAGTGGCGACGGAATTTGGAGCCGTGCCCTTCTGGTGGATCTTCACCCTCACCCGGCACCTAGTCGACGATTTGTGGGACCAGAGTCTGCATGTCCGACTGCCGGTGTCCCCGGACGATCCGCCAGGTTCGCGTTGGGCTGACCTGCGTCGCCTGTTCATCGCAAAGCTCCTCAGGCAGGACCGCGCGGAAATCGAGTTGTGGCCGTCTCAGTTGGAAGCGGCCGCGCGTTCGCTCGACATGCGGGACGATCTTGTGGCGGCGCTGCCGACGAGCGCCGGCAAAACCCGTATCGCAGAACTGTGCATCTTGCGCGCGGTTGCGCTGGGCAAGCGAGTCGTGTTCGTCACGCCGTTGCGCGCCTTGTCGGCCCAGACCGAGCGGTCTTTGCGCCAGACCTTCACTGCGTTGGGGTTTTCCGTGTCATCGCTTTATGGGTCGAGCGGCACCACTGGAGACGACGCGGACTCCCTGAGCAACCGCGACATTGTGGTCACGACCCCGGAGAAACTGGACTTCGCCTTGCGTAACGACGCTGCCCTGGTGGACGATGTGGGGTTGGTAGTCTTCGACGAGGCGCACACAATCGGCACCGGCGAGCGTGAGGTCAGGTATGAAGTGCTGGTGCAGCGCCTGTTGCGGCGGCCCGATGCGGCTGGCCGGCGGATAGTCTGCCTTTCGGCGATCCTGCCGCAGGGGCAGCAGCTCGAGGATTTCCTGGCGTGGATGCGTCAGGACCAACCGGGAAACGCCATTTCGATCAACTGGCGGCCCACCCGCCAGCGCTTCGGGGAAATAATTTGGAAGACGGATGCCATACGGACCGCGCAGGATGATATTACCCATAACCGGGCGCTCTTGGTTTTCCGAGTCGATGACATCGGCGACGAGGCCCCCTACGTGGACGGCTTCGTCGTCGCCCAAGCGCCGCGTGGTCGTCAGCGCACTCCGTTGCCCAGGGACCGACGAGACCTTAGTGTGATGAGCACTTGGCGGTTGGTGGAGGAGGGCCATTCGGTGCTCCTGTATTGCCCAGAACGGCGGTCCGTGATTCCGCTGGCCCGTACGGTCCTGGACCTGATCCAACGCGGTTACCTCCCCTCGCTTTTAAACGTCGATGAAAGTCTATTTGAGGAGGCATTGATCATCGGGCGGGAATGGCTCGGGGAAAACCACCCGGCGGTTCGGTGCCTGCGGCACGGAGTAGCCGTCCATCATGGACAGTTGCCGCGACCGTTCCTGCGCGCCGTGGAGCGCCTGTTGAAGGCGCAGCTCATCAAAGTGACGATCGCCTCGCCTACGCTAGCTCAGGGGCTGAATCTGTCAGCCACGACGGTCTTGTTCACTTCACTGACTCGCTCCGGTGATCCCATCCCCGGCGAAGAATTTGCCAACGTGGCCGGGCGTGCGGGACGGGCTTTCGTTGATGTAGAGGGCCAGGTCCTGTGTACGGTCTGGGAAAGTCGGCAACTCAATGACTGGGGCCGGCTCCTTCGTGCCGCAAAGGAGCGAAACCTAAAGAGCGGGCTGCTCCAACTCGTCATGCATTTTTGCGTGCGCATTGGCCTCCAAAAGCAATTGTCAACTGCACAGGTGCTCGAGTATGTGGCTGGCCAGGCCAATATCTGGGATCCACCCCAACCGGCGAGGGAGATGACAGACGATGAGGCGAAGGAGCAGGTGGAATTCGAGCGGAAGTGGCGGGCCGATGTCGCGTCCCTGGACTCCGCCCTGTTGTCTCTGGTGCAGCACGACGTGCCGCTGGAAGGGGTCGCAAAGGCGATTGACGACGGGCTGACCGGGTCGCTGTGGGCGCGAAGTCTCAGGCGGGAAAACGAGACAATCCAGAAGCTCTCGCGGCTCATTTTGGAAAACCGAGCCGCCCACATCTGGCGCGGCTCGACGTCGATCCAGAGGAAAGGGTATTTCTTCGCGGGAGTTGGCCTGATGACGGGCGCCTACCTGGACCAACATGCCGACGCCCTCAACGTTGCGTTGTGGGAAGCCGACGCCGCTTTCACGAACAGTGATCTCGAGGCTGCCGTAGAGGCACTGGTGGAATTCGCGGGTCTGGTATTCGCAGTGGAACCCTTTTCACCACGGGACGACCTACCGGACAACTGGCGGAAGATTCTACTCGCGTGGATTTCCGCGGAGAGCATGTCGGACCTGGCGGGTGAAAAGGACGAGGCAATGCTGGAATTCATCGAGGACGCGCTTGTCTATCGTCTGGTCTGGGCAATGGAGGCGGTGCGGGTCCGGCAGTCGGCGGTCGACGAGGACATGGAATGGCCGAATGCGGGGCGCGCGGCGCTCGCCCTCGAAACAGGGACACCAGACTATTGCGCATCGCTTCTGATCCAGAACGGGCTAGCGTCGCGAGTCGCCGCCATCCAGGCAGTTGCAGATTGTCCCCCCGATTTCACCGACATCAGCGGTATGCGCGCGTGGGTGCGCTCCGAGGCTGTGACGGATAAGGATGCTGGCGGGAACTGGCCCACAGCAGAAACGGCTGTGCTGTGGCGCAACTTCGTGCAAGGGCTCTGGATCAGCAGCGAAGCGAAATGGGAAATCCACGTCGGCCAAGTCAAGGTCGAGTGGAAGGGTGAACCCGCGGATGGGGGTCTGAAAGTGCGCCTCAACTATGACGCCGTGAGTCACCATATGCTGGTCCTCACGCCAGAAATGGAACCGCTGGGTCACCTGCCCTATCACTGGAATGCGGAGCCCGCCGGCGTGGCGCAGGGCTTGGTAGCCAAGGGCGCGGCAGCGATCGACGTGACTTATCTCGGGCCCTCGGACTTCTTCCGCAACAGATGAAGTGACATCGATGTCGGTTGTTACCGATGCCTACCCGTGAGAGCCCACTTAGCTACGTTTCCTTAGCTGTGACGCCTTCAAGGCTCGGGGTCCATTGGCGACCTCAACCGTGTCTTGCGCGGTAAACTGTTCCAGCAACTTCAGACAACGAGACGCCAGGTCCAAAAGATCGTATTTAGCGTCGGCAATCAGAAACAAACGTGCTCCTGAGGGCTCGCTTGGATTGTATTCGTAGCCGATAGAGAAAGTTGCATCCACCGAAGCGCGGCTGATGTTCAGGTGCTTCGTGGCATTGCAGATGTCACGGCAAAGCCGAAGTTCCTTAGTTCCGTTGAACAATCTGTCCACTTCGTGCTTCGGAATCGTGGACGTCTGGTGAAGCCATTCTCGTAAATGATAGCAGTTCTGGAAAAATACGAAAATGAAGTCCTGAAGGTCAGGACTTCCAGTCTGCGCGGCGGTGGCTGTGCGTGAATGCCATCTTTGGATGCGCTCTAATTGGCCCCGCCAGCCGTCGTTGCGATGAATGCTCCAGCCGATGCCCATTGTGGAGGCGAGTTAGACCATTTCGGACATGGTGCACAATCGCCTTGTCGTCCAATGCGAAGCCGAACCGGTTGCTTTCGCAATTACCCGCCAATGGAGTGCGCATAGGCTGTTGACCGAGGGGGGCATCGCACAGCTCTGGGTTGCCTCTTAGCCTAATTGTGCTTTGCGCGATAGAGACTACTATCTCTAAAGCTTTGGTCCTAATCCGAATTGGAATTCAAAGGTTCAAGGCGACGCATACGTTGGGCCTCAATGTCGATCAAGTGACAATGGTTCGTTCCCGCTTTGAAATCAGCACGGTATTGGTTGAACCTCTCTTGTCCTGCTTTGGTAG
>JBEKZG010000310.1:0-5128 GCA_049510095.1 Occallatibacter sp. | reverse complement strand
CTCACCTTACGCCACTGCTTGCGGGTGAACACCATGATGGGTATGTCTTCACGCGGATTCTCTTCAGTCGAAAGGGGGTGGCTGATCAGGATAAATGGGCCATGCACTTCGCGGCTTTCAGCCGATACGCTACTACCCGTCCACCGGTCAGCGTGGACTGAGTATCCTTTCCAGCTTTTCGGCAAATAGAAGCTGAAGCCATAACGCTTATTTGTGTAGATAACACGGTGGACAACGTGTGGTTTGGCGGGCACTTTGTGGGCTGTGAGTGTGGTTGGGGCCGGATGGAAGGCGGTAGCGTTCGCGGCGGTTTGGGCTGCGCAGACAGTGGCCAAGCCGAAGATCAAAGCGAGATGTAGAAACGGCACGATCCCCGTTCGCATTTTAGATTCCTCCAATTTCGGTTGCAAAGGTTCTAACCTCGTTGAGCGCCTGGCGTGTATCCCGAGGGAACCTCGGGCTTGCGATTTGAATTCCCTCGGGGCTAATGACCCACTGCCACGCAATCGAATGACGCTCATGACTCAATGGCCGGGCTTGGGAGAGGAGTCGTCCTCGTTGTCCATCTCCTGCTTGACGACGGGGCTGTTGGCCATGTTTTTGAAGACATCGTTGGCGAAGAAGAATTTGCCGTCCGACGGGACCATGACGACCTGGATCTTGTCGGAGAGGCGCTCAGCGACGATCTTGTTGATGAGCAGCGGCGACTTGTTCAGCAGCTCAGCTTCGCTGGTCATGCGTTCGGCATTCGCTTTCGCCATTAGGCGCACGCGGCTGGCCTCGGCATCGGCAAGCAGATTGCGGCGCTCGAGCTCGGCCTTGCTGTCAATGACCTTGGCCTGCGCATCGGCCTCGGCGTTCTGGATGGTGGCTTCCTTGCGGGCTTCGGCTTCAAGCTTGCTTTGCTCAATCTGCTTCTCTTTCAGTGGCAGCGTGTACTGCATGGCGTCGGCTTCCCCCTTGGCTTCAACTACTTTGGACTGCGCGTCGCCTTCGGCCTGTTTCACCTTTTGCGCTTCTTCAGCTTCGGCCTGCAACTCGGCGATTCTTACTTGCTTCTGCTGCATGTCGGTTTCAACGCCCATCTGATCGTCTTGCTGTTCCTTGAGCAAAAGACCCTCAAGGCCTTTGGCGTATTCTTCGGGCAGTTGAATGTCGGAGAGCATGACTTCTTCCACCACGATGCCGTCCGCGCCGAGCTTGCGGGTGATGACGTCAGCGGCTTTGGAACGAATTTCTTCGCGCTTGGTTGAAAAGATCTCGCGCACGGTGTATTCGGGTGCAAGTTCGCGCCATGCGGAGGCGACGACGGGAGGCACGAGTTCCTTGTCGACGGGTTGGGGCATGTGGGCCTGCACGCTATCGAGCTTGTTGGGATCGAGGCGATAGCGGACGGTGACCGCGAGGCCAATGTTGAGGCCTTCACGCGATTGAACGCTGAGGGGGCTTTTGGGCGAGGTCGATTTTGCGCTCTCTTCGAGGGCACCGGCGGTGAAGAGGTGATCGCGGAGATCGAAAGTTTCAATGCTCTCAACAAACGGTGTGATGAAGTGCGCGCCGGGGTAGAGTGTGCCGGGAAGAGTGCCACGGATCTGGCTGACGCGCACGCCGCCCATCCCGCTGGGCACTACCACGATGCTGGACGCGACGAGCAGCGGCAGGCAGGCAACGAGGGCGAGAGCGATGGGAATGCGCCAGAGGAACTCGTTCGGTTCGGTAAATTCGGTCGGGGCGACTTCTGTTTCGCCGGCGGCCTTGCGGCGAAGCGCGAGCAGACGACGCCCGAAGTAGTAAAGTGGGATTCCTGCCGCAAGAGCCAGCAACAGCACTCCCGCGAGCGTTAAGAGCAATTTCAGCGCGATCATTTCCGGTCTCCTTTTGCTTGGTTGCGCTCCGTTTGTTTGCACCCCAGCGACGAGCGCCTGTCGCTGGGGACCCCGCGTTTGCTGGTATCCGGCCGTGGAGCAAGAAGCAGCCGGACCAGTCCTCCAAACGTCAACTCTTCAAGGAGCAGCGCCGCCACGGCTGGCAGCAGCACCGCGCTCAAAGAACTTATTGCCTCGGTGAGAAGATTCATCGCCGGACTCCTCTAGCGGGACGAAACCATGGTGGTGACTGCTGGGGCGGCGGGGTTCACCGTGCCTGTGGTGTTCGTCGTGTCAGCGACGCTGGCTTCAACCGGCGTTTCCTGGGTTTGGGTCGTCGTTGAGGCCTGCGCGGTGGCTGTCAGGGTTGGCTGTGCGGCAGTTGCCGGAGTCTCAGGGTTGCCAAAGAGCTGCGCGGTTTCCTGATTGCGCTGGCCGATCAGCTCCACCGTGTCGCCGACCGCAACCAGCGGATAAAGTTCTTCGAGATCCGCTTTGGCCATGCGGATGCAACCATGGCTGGCGGCTTTGCCAATGGAGCTGGGCTCGTTGGTGCCGTGGATTCCGTAGCCGTGTTCACTGAGGCCCATCCAGCGTGTGCCGACAGGGTTGCGGGGGCCGGGCGCGACGGTTTTGCCATTGTGGTGATATGTGGGGTTTGCCACGCGGCGCTCAATGGTGAACGTGCCAACGGGGCTTGGTGTGGAAGGCTTGCCGACGGCGACGGTGTAGACCTTCTTGACCTGGCCGTCTTCAACCAGTGCCAACTTGTGGTCTTCGAGGCTGACGACGATTGTTCTTTTTGGCGCATCCTGCGCGTTCACCCCAGTCGCCACAACCAATGCCGTCATTGCCCCCATCGCTGCCTTGCTGAGCATCTGAGCCTTCATCGCGTTCCCCCTTTGAAACCCGCTTTGAAATTGCCTGCGCCCTGACAGTGTGCAAGCGCGCCGCCAAACCCCAATTGTTGAAAATAAGCGGTTTACGTGGGGAATACATCGGGCGGTGCGTGTCAGGTGAAACACATTGTGTGCGGAGTGACACGGGGGACGTGTGTGGCTCGAGATGCCGGTCGAAGCCCTCAGCAGCGGCGAGGTGTATTCTCCTGTCTGTCGGATTTGCAGGCGAGAGCAAGGAGCGGATGGGGATGGCAATCGAGGGAAACGGAATGAAGCCCGCGGCGGATGAAGCGCTGCTGGTGACGAGCGGCGATTTACGCCTTGCGGCCAACCAGGCTTGCTGGCCGGCGCAGCGCGATATGGAAGAAAAGCTGACGGCCGCGTTTGCGCAGCGGGGTGTGAAGCTGATCCGCGCGCATGCTTACAGCGAGACGGAGAAGCATGGGTTTATTGGCTCGCAGCGACGCGGGATGGACGTCTTCCTGAACATTCATCCGGAGGCGAAGCTGGTTTTTGCCACGGCCGCGTGGCAGTACAGCCATCACGTTCTGCCGGGATTGCGGAGTCACAAAGGGCCGATTCTGACGGTGGCGAACTGGTCAGGGCAATGGCCTGGTTTGGTGGGGCTGCTCAATTTGAATGGGTCGCTCGTCAAGGCGGGGCGGAAGTTCTCGTCTATCTGGAGCAAGGAGTTTACAGACGATTATTTTCTGAATGCGCTGGACGAGTGGCTGCGCGAAGGGAAGGTCAGCCACGATCAATCGCATGTGCACGCGCTGGATTTGGGCAAAGTGCCGGCGGAGAGTGCTGCGCTGGGGGCTGCGCTGGCCGGTGAGCTGAGGCACCGCAAGGCCATCATGGGGATCTTCGATGAGGGTTGCATGGGGATGTACAACGCCATTATCGATGACGAATTGCTGAATCCAGCGGGGGTTTACAAAGAGCGGCTGAGCCAGTCGGCGTTGGTGGCGAAGATGCGCACGGTTGGAGATGGCGAAGCTGAGGTTGTCTACCAATGGCTTGTGGCAAAGGGAGTGACGTTCGACTTCGGCAGCGATCCGTCGACGGAACTGACATTGGATCAGGTGCTGGAGCAGTGCAAGATGTACATTGCGGCGGTGCGCATTGCAAAAGAATTTGGCTGCGATGCGATTGGGATTCAGTATCAGCAGGGATTGAAGGACATGACCTGCGCAAGCGATTTGGCGGAAGGGCTGCTGAACAATGCGGACCGGCCTCCGGTGTTTGCCGAGGGGACTGAGGAGGAGTTGTATGCGGACGAGCCGCTGGTTCACTTCAACGAAGTGGATGAATGCGCCGGTGTTGACGGGCTGATTACGAATCGCTGCTGGAATGCGCTGGGGTTGGATCCATCGACTACGCTGCACGATGTGCGATGGGGCGAGCATTACAGGGGTGACGGGCTCGATGATTTTGTGTGGGTGCTGCAGATTTCTGGGGCCGCGCCGGCGAATCATTTTATTGGCGGATATGCGGGCGCACGCAGCGAGCGGCAGCCGGCGATGTACTTCCCGTTGGGCGGAGGCACGCTGAAGGGGATCGGCAAGCCGGGTGAGATTGTCTGGAGCCGCGTCTTTGTGGAAGGCGGAGCGCTGCATGCGGATATTGGGCGAGGCACCGCGGTTACGCTTCCGCAGGCCGAGACAGACCGGCGCTGGCGCGAGACCACGGGGCAGTGGCCGATGATGCATACGGTGCTGCACGGCGTAAGCCAGAATCAGATGATGGCTCGCCATCGCGCGAACCATGTGAACGTGGCGTATGCGCCGTCGGCGGAGATGGCCGATAAGGCGTTGGCGACCAAGGCTGCCACGATGGCGGAGTTGGGGATTTCGGTACACGTGTGCGGGACGACGGCGATCGGTTAGCTGATTTCCCAGGTCTCAAAATCGAGACCTGGGCCACCCATATGAATGGGCGAAAATAGAAAGTGGAGATGACTGGATGAGTTTGTATTGCGCCGTGGGCGGCGTTGACAGCGAGATAAGCGCGGCGGAACTGAAGAGCCTGCTGTCGGAGAGCCTCGGCAAGCTGGGCGAGCGGAACCACGTGCTGGCGGTGCCGCCGGACCAGAGCCGCATGCACTCGCGGGCGGGCGATTTAACACGGTTTGCGTGGGAACACTATGGCGACCGGCTGCAGGCTGTGCTGCCGGCACTGGGAACGCACACGCCTATGGGGCCTGCGCAACTGGCGCACATGTTTGGCGACATGCCGCATAATCTGTTTCGTGTGCACAACTGGCGAACGGATATTGAGACCGTCGGCGAGGTGCCGGCGGAGTTTATTCACGAACAATCGGAAGGCAAGCTGAACTATGCGTGGCCGGCGCAGGTGAACAAG
>JBEKZG010000031.1:0-13967 GCA_049510095.1 Occallatibacter sp. | reverse complement strand
ATTATTGTGCCAGGCATGTCAGTGGCCAGGGTCGAAGGGAGCTGATCGTAGCAGAACGCAGGCCGCCCCATCCTAACGACGCCCTTTTTCGTTAGGGTGGAAAACCATCTTCAATCCGCAGCTACTCTGCCCCTCCCCATGCACTGTCATCCTGAGGCGCAGCCGAAGGATCTGCGGTTGCTTCTCAGGCGTCCATGCGGTCCAAGGCTCGGCGGTAATCGGGCTGGTGGCCCCGATCCCCGTTCCGTTTCCGTTGACAAACCCCGCTGAGGGTGCCCCCGGTCCCTTGCAGTTGGGGACCGGGGAACAACAGAAGCCGGGGGCCCCATCCTAACGACGTTGTTTCTCGTCAGGGTGGGAAATCATCTTCAATCCGCATTCTCTACCCCTCCCCATGCGCTGTCATCCTGAGGCGCAGCCGAAGGATCTGCGGTTGCTTTTCTCAGCCGCCATCTCTGCCGGCATACTATATGCTCATGCACGAAGGCTCCTACTGCACCTACATGATGGCCAGCCGCAGCCACACGCTTTACGTCGGAGTGACGGGCGATCTGCTGAAGCGCGTCTTCCAGCACAAGTGGAAGGAGCATGACGGGTTCACCGCGCGTTACAACTGCGATCGTCTGGTTTGGTTCGAGCGTCACCAGGATGTGCAGGCGGCGATCGCGCGCGAAAAGGAACTCAAAGGCTGGCGACGCTCGAAGAAGATCGCGCTCATCGAATCCGTGAACCCAACCTGGACCGACCTCAGCCGTAACTGGTATGACTGCGAGCCTGCCGATTACCGGCGAGCCTTGGACCGCATGGACGCCTGAAAAGCAACCGCAGATCCTTCGTCCCCATCGCTACGCTCTGGGTCCTCAGCGATGACAGCCATGACTGAAGTTGCCGGGTACCCAGATCTCGATTATTCGGGAGAGGCGAACACGAGGAGAATCTTGCAGTGTGTCAGATTCATACAACAATTAGGGGCTAAGTCCATTGATTCGACGTATACTGTCTGAATTCGAGACAAAATCCCGGTAATGATCCCGCATTTGATCCATTCAAATTAATTGCCGGTAGAAAACCTCAATCCATTGATGAAACTTACCCTTGCGCTTCCAGCGGATTTCCGCCCCGATTTGCCGAAGTAGAGAGGCTTGAAAAAATGAAAAATCTGTGGGTCCCGATCACCGAAGAATACAAAACGAAATACGATACCTCTCCGACTGCTGCTGCCTCCGATGAGGCCCAATCTTCAGAAGCAGACCAGGGTCTGCTCGTGGGGACTGAGCCTTGCACGCTCTGCGGTGAGTTGTTCGCTGGCGAACACTACCTTGTAAAGGGGCATCGCGTCTGCAAAATATGTACTGCCGAAGTCAAAGCGAATCTGCCGGTCGACACGCATGAGGCCTTCTTCCGCGCCCTGGCCTTCGGCGTCGCTGGATCTCTGCTCGGTTTCGTCATCTACAGCAGCTTCGAACTGATCACTGGAATCACCATCGGTTTTCTCGCGCTTGCCGTGGGCTGGATTGTGGCCAAGGCGATGTTAATTGGTTCCAAGAGGGCCGGTGGCCGCCGCTACCAGATTGCCGCTGTGATTCTGACCTACGCAGCGATCTCGCTCTCCTCGATTCCAGTCATCATCGGCGAAATGATCAAAAAGGTGGACGCCATCAACGCTGCAGCAGCCGCAGAGTCTGCTGAAGCGAGAAGAAATTCGATAGTAAATGCGCAGAACACGACTGCGCAGCTTCCCGGCACTACCGCCCAACAGCCGGCAGCTGGAACTCAGCCCGCCAAAACTCCGCTCAATGATGCGAACGCACAACCACCGGTATCGCAAACCCAGAATGCTCCTACATCCGCTGTGCACAGTTCTAGCGCGCAGCATTCGGCGTCTAAAAGACGGCCCGCCAAGGCGGACGCACAACCCGCGGTATCGCAAACCCAGAATGCTCCCGCATCGGCTGGGCAAACCTTTAACGCGCAGCCATCGGCAACAGCAACTCAGCCCGCGAAGACGGATACCCAAGACCAGGAACCGCCTGCGCATTTCGACCTTGTCGCTGCGCTTCCCGCGCTTGCCATGTGGGGGCTGATCGGGCCTTTTCTTGAGCTACGGAACCCCACCAGCGGAATCATCGGCCTGGTGATTCTCTTTGTCGGCCTTCGCATCGCCTATGGGATGACCAAGGCCAAAGTTATAAATATCGAAGGGCCATTCAGCGAAATAGACTGATTTTGCCGTGTCTCCCATCCTAGCGGCGTCCTTTGTCGTTAGGATGGAACACCGCGCCCCATCCCCGCTAAACTCGTAATCCGACGCCCCCACCCGCCGCGCGAGCGTTGCTTACAATAGGTGGGATACCTATGGCCACCTCCCCAACCACTAGCGAAAGCAGTTTGCGCGCTCGAATATTCAGTCGAACCCGGTACATCCTCATCGCCGTGCTCTCGGCGGCACTGATCGTGTGTCTGATCCTCTCCTGGGCCAACCGCGGCGTGGCAAGCTTCGCCTTTCGCGGGCACGGCCAGGCCTCCAGCCAAACGCTCGTGGATGTGAGCCCCTGGCAGACTGCTCAAGCCCTCGCCTCCGTCGCCGTCACCGCCGAGGAAGACGACTACGCGCGCCAGGCCGAGCATCTTGCCGACCACGAGGTCGATCAGGCCTTCGCCGCTGCTCTCCGCTCGGCCGAGTTGCAAATGCAGCGTACCAAGCTTGCCGGTCAGGCGCTTGCCACGCAACAACGCATCACCCAACTCCAGCAGGAAGTCGCTCAGGATCAGGCCGCGGTCAACAGCTTGAAATCGGC
The DNA here is from genome assembly GCA_049510095.1 of Occallatibacter sp. Taxonomy (GTDB): domain Bacteria; phylum Acidobacteriota; class Terriglobia; order Terriglobales; family Acidobacteriaceae; genus Telmatobacter. Next base: position 11,169 of record JBEKZG010000031.1, on the reverse strand, counting down.
GGCCGGTTCAACCGCTAAGCCTCGAAGCGATTCCGATTCCGCCCCGACTTCCGCCCCAACTTCCGATTCCGCCGCCCCCAGCGATCTCGACGTCGCTCAGGCGCAACTCGGCCTAGACACCGACGAGCTCAATGACGCCGAACGCGATCTCGAGCAGCAAACCGGCGACTTGAGGGTCCGCATTCAGCAGGAGCTCACCGCGCACGAAGCCTCCATGAGCCAGTACGACAAACAGCAGACCAGCGGCGGGCAAACCGCAGTCGTCGCCGTCAAACGCCATGGAACCCTCGCCAGCCGCATCAAGGCCTGGTTTGACCAGCGAAGCCGTCGCCAAATGATCCTGCAGGCCGAGCAGCAGACGCAAAACGACCTGAGCGCGCTCACCACCGAATACAACACTCTTAAAGCCAAAGCCGACGCCAATTCCGCCAGCTCAACCTCCCACACCCTCGCGCTCGCCGCTCTAAAGAACCGCAGCACGCAGCGCCAAATCCTCTCCATCGACGACGACCGCATTCAGACTGACCGGCAACTCGCGTCGATCTATGAAAAGTGGGCGGCTCAGGTCGCCTTGCAGCATCGCATCGTTCTCTATCTCGTCCTGCAATCCATTGAGCTGATCCTTTTCATCCTCCTCTGCATGATCCTCGGCACGGCAGCCGTGGGCCGGCTGCTGGGCCATCCGGTGCTTGAGCGCAGGCAAGCTGAGACTCTGCGCACCGTTATCGAAGTGGCGATCCAGGTCCTCGGTGTGCTGTTCATCGTGCTCGTTTTTTTCGGGCCGCCGCAAGAAACCACCACCATGCTCGGCTTGACCACCGCCGCTCTCACCATCGCTCTTCAGGACTACATCATCGCCTTCCTGGGCTGGTTCTTCCTGGTGGGCAAATACGGCATTCGCGTCGGCGACTGGGTTGAGATCAACGGCGTCAGCGGCGAGGTAGCCGAGGTAGGCCTCATCAGCACCACGCTGCTTGAAACCAGCGGCATCGTCGACAAAGATGTTCCCACAGGCCGGCGCATCTCCTTCCTCAACGGCTTTGCCAATCGCGGCCAGGACTTCAACTTCTCCACCGAGGGCCAATGGCTGAGAGACGAGATCACGGTAAGCGTTCCTGCCGACCGGGACATTCAGTCTCTCGCCAAGCAAGTCGAGGCAATGGTGCGCGATGAAACCGCCGAAGGTGCCCGTCTCGCCGAACAGGAATGGAAGCGCACTACGCGCGCCAGCCGCTTGAGCCCTTTGAGCGCGGCCACAACAGTCACACTTCGACCCTCGGTTTCCGGCATCGACATCCAGGTACACTACGTCACCCGCGCCCCCGAACGCTCCGAAATGCGCACCCGTCTGTACCGCCGCGTGATCGAACTGCTCCACGAGAAGGAGAGCCCCGCGGCTCCCGGAACTGCTGCGGCAAACTGAGGCAAAGTTGATGCTCCTCAAATTCAACCGGCCTCTCAACCAATCACAAAAACCGGGTGCCCCACCTTCGCGACGTTCTTGTTCTTGTCGCTAAGGTGGGATAGCACAAACCCCAACCCACCTTCTTTCAGTTCAACAAAAAAGGAGTGCCCCACATCTCGATTCTGAGATGTGGGAAACCGCGAAACCCAAAGTTCCTAGCCGTCTGTCCTCTGTGCTCTGTCATCCTGAGCGACCGAAGCGCAGCGAAGGGAGTCGAAGGACCTGCGGTTGCCCTTGCTTTTGCTCTTCCCCGACGTCTATTCATCTATGATTCATTCCGTGATGAATTCCCGATTCCGCGCCCTCGCAATTGCCCTGGCCCTCGCCGCCACCCTATCCACCTACGCGCAAAAAAAGCCCCAGCAGCTCGAAAAACCCCTGGCCGGCCCCCGCGCCACGGCCCTCCGCGTTACCCGCATCTACGTCGCCCCCGACCCAACTTCGCAGACCGTCGACCGCGTACAGATCGGCCGCGAAATGGTTGTCGCGGAAAAAAACGGCCCCTGGCTCCGTGTCTACGCCAACACCGACATCGAGGAGCTCCGCGGCAAAGACGCTCCCATGTTCGATGCTCATGACATCCCGCCGCCCATCTCCGGCTGGCTTGAAGCCAAAGGCGTCGTCATCGAAACCACCCCCAATGGCGACCAGATCCTCATGGGCGAAGCCGCCAATGAGGAATCGCTCGCCTCTGACCCGCGCGGTCCAGCCAACGCCGCCCAAAGCGCCCGTCTGCTCTATCGCCGCCTCGTTGAAATGTTCCCCAACTCGCCTCTGGTGCCCACTGCCGCATGGCGCTCCGCCGACATTCTCTGGCAGTTGCAAAAGGCCGACGCCTCCACCCGCCCTTCCGCGAAAGAGCGCGATCCCTACCTCCGCGAACAAATGGACGAAGAAGAGCTCAAGAAGATCGTCAAGCTCTATCCCAAAACCCGCGAAGCCAATTTCGCCGCCTTCGAGCTCATTGACAACAAGCTCTGCGGCGACTGGCAAGGATCGCCCAAATGTCCTGAAAAAGAAGCCGAAATCTACGAGAAATTCGCCGCCGAATTCCCTGACGGCCCCCGCACCGCGCAGGCCCTCTATCAGGCCGTTTACCGCATGGCCGTCCTCAACGACATGTTCACCACCGACGGCAGCGACAAGAAAGCCGAAGACGCCCGCAACCACGCCAAAGACCTGCTCAAGCGCCTCAACGACAAGTTCCCCCAGTCCGATTACACCTGGCGTGCTGGGGCAATTGTGTTCAAATTGGATCAGGGCGTTCCCGTATACGGCATCGACCGGGAATGAGCAATGCATGAGGTAGGCCGGGGCTTTATCCCCGGCATCAACCGGCTAAAATCATCACGGGCTCGAGTGTCTGCGTGAGAAACTTACTTTGCGCCGACTTGCTGACTCGCCATGCCGCGAAGCGGCGCTAACTTGCCGCCCTTGATTCAAAACGGGAGCTTCTCAACCCAACTTTTGCCTCGTCCCACATCCCGTCAGCCGCAATGGAGGCTTCTTGAATCCCTATCTACAGTCCGTCCTGTTAGGCATCGTTGAAGGTCTAACCGAGTTTCTGCCCGTCAGTTCCACCGCTCACCTGCGCATTGCGGAAGCCCTCATGAAAATCCCGCTCGACGACGCCTATTGGGCCATGTACACCATCGTCATCCAGTTGGGCGCAATCTTCGCTCTCACCCTTCTCTTCCTCGGCCGCATCGTCGAGTTCATCCGTACCTTCCCTCGCGGCGAGAATGGCGACCGCACCTGGCTCGACCACCCCATCACCCTCACTTTCGTGGCCTTTGTCTTCACTTCAGTGCCTGCGCTGCTCCTGCGCAAAATGAGCGAAAAGCATCTCAGCAGCCTCACCGCCATGGCTCTCGCCCTCCTCATCGGCGGCATCGTCATGTGGGTCATCGACGCATGGGCCGCCCGCCGCGACCCCGACACCACCGACATCGAGCAAATGTCCATCCTCCAGGCCATCTGGATCGGCCTCTGCCAATCCCTCTCCGCCATCTTTCCCGGAACCTCGCGCTCCATGTCCACCATCGCCGCCGGCCAGGTCGCCTCTCTCGACCGCCCCACCGCCCTCGCCTTCAGCTTCCTCCTCTCCATCCCCACCATGTTCGCCGCCACCTGCTGGGACCTCCTCAAGGAGATTCACCCCTCCAATGCCGCGCTTGCTGCCGGAATCGCCCCACCCCACGTTGTCATGGACGGCCAGCGCTGGATCGTCCTCCTCATCGGCCTGGTCGTCTCCTTCATCGTGGCGTTAGGCGTAGTCGAGTGGTTCCTCCAGTGGGTCCGCAAGCACGGGTTCGCGCTATTCGCTCTCTACCGCATAATCCTAGGCGCGGCCTTGCTGATCTGGGGCGCAAAGTTCATCGCCAGCTGATAACAAGCGGCAAGCACCCATTTGATTGCAAAAGGTAGGTCAAACCAATGGCTTGCGTTTACGTTCTAAGGCAAGGCGAAGAGAATATCTTCAAGATAGGAAGAACGGGAGGGAAGGTTTCCCAAACCATTCAGCAACTTTCCAGGGGAAACCCCCTTCCGCTGACAGAGTTTGAGCGAGTCGACACCGAAGACGCCACGGCATGTGAGACGTTCCTCCATCAGCGCTTGCGTTCCAAACGCATTGTCCAGGGTGGTGGAATCGAGTTTTTTGGGGTCGCCCCCGTGGAACTTAGGGCCGTGATCGCAGAAGCAAGGGAATTCGTTACCGAGTTCTTGGCTGCCAAGGCACAGGCGGACGAGTTATCGAAGGAAGAAACGGACCCAGGCTCCCTTGTCGTAAAACCCTCCAAGGCAGACTTAGATATCTATTCGAAACTGCTTGAAGCACGGGAAGCGGAGGATAGGCTGAAAGTGGAACGAGAATTCCTCGAATCGAAATTGAAACTGAGCATCGGTCGGGCATCCTCCCTTGAAAAGATCGCAACCTGGAAGGGCAAATGGACATCACGCTTCGAGATTTCGGTATTTCGGGAAACGGAGCCGGATTTATATGCTGAATTGGCACGTCGTTTCGAGACTCGGTCGTACGGGCGAGTCTTTCTCCTCCAGAAATTCAAGTAGATGTCGTTCACACAGTTCTCTACACGTCTCTATGTGTGGTATTCTACACATTCAGGAGGTGCCCCCATGCCCACCAACCTAGCCCTTGACGACACCCTCATCGACGAAGCCCGCCGCATCGGCAATCACAAAACCAAGAAGGAAGCCGTAACCGCCGCCCTCGACGAATACATCCGCAGACGCAAGCAGTTGGAGATCCTGAACCACTTCGGAACCATCGACTTCGATCCCGATTACGATTACAAAAAACTGCGGATGCTCGACCGCATTGAGGTAGATGAAGATTGAAGGTGATCGTCGATACCTGCGTCTGGTCGCTTTCCCTTCGCCGCCGGGACTTGACCCGGATGAATGCTCAAGATAAGCAAATGCTTGCACAGCTCAGAGAGGCCATCAAGGATGGCCTCGCAATCATCATCGGTCCGGTTCGCCAGGAGATCCTTTCCGGAATACGGGATCGAGCGCAATTCACCAAAACTGTAGGACTGCTCGATCCGTTTCTGGACGAAGATGTTATGTCGAGCGACTACGTCGAGGCTGCGCGCCTATACAATCTCTGCCAGGATAACGGCATCCAGTGTGGCCCCGTCGATATCCTCATTTGTGCGGTAGCCGCTCGAAATCAATATGGCATCCTCACCTCTGACCAGGGACTGCGGAGATGCGTTCAGCTCTTGCAATCCAACGCTCTTCTCCTCTAAGCAAGCCCGTTCTGTCAATCTGAAAAGGTGAGTGTCCGGCGGAAAGTAGCGAACCCTAACCGATGACCACCGTCAGTCCCAAGTCGCCAGTTCCAAGTCCCTTAGTCCCTGAGTCCCTACTTCCCTAGTCCCTGCCTTGATTCCCCCCATCCATTTCCCCCAAGAATCCCCCTCCCCGGCAGGGATAATAAAGGCTGCTCTGGGACTCTTCGTCCGCTCCAACGGCACGCTCGCGGCAGGATCCGAAGCGTCGTCACCGAGCGGGAGCGCCCCATAATGAAGCCCATTCGCATCGTCCTCACCCCCACGCGAAGCCGCCCCCTGAACATCTTCCTGGGCCTCGTGCTTCTGCTGGTCTCGCTCCTCCTTCTCCTTTCGCTCACCACCTGGCACGCTACCGACCCCTCGCTCAACACCGCCGCCGATGCCGCCACCCCCCACGCCATCCGCAACTGGATCGGCCTCTTCGGCGCGTACCTCAGCGACCTCCTGCTCCAGTCCCTAGGCATCACCGCCTTTTTCCTGCCCCTTTGGATCGCCGGTCTCGGCTGGTCCTGGATGCACTCCCGTCCCGGCGGTTCGCCCCTCCTGCGTTGGATCGGCACCATCCTCGCCCTCGTTTTTTTCCCGGCAACCCTTGGTCTTCTGCCCTGGCACTGGCTATGGCTCCATCTCCTGCCCGTTGAGGGCGTGGTAGGCCGCCTGATGGCCGGCCTGCTCGTCAGCTACGTCAACATTCAGGGCGCATGGCTCATCGCCGGCGCGCTCGCCGCCACTGGCCTCTACTTCGCCTCCGCCGTCAGCTTCTCCGTCCTCGCGGAAGGCCTCCAGGACCGCTGGATCCACGGCCAAGCCCTCTACGACCGCTACCGCAACTGGCGTGAGGAACGCGCCGAGCGCAAAGCCGAGCAACTCGCCCAGCAGGAACCTGCACACGGCCAGCTTTTCGACCCCGAGGAGCCACAGCAAGCCCAGGCTGAACTGAAGCCAAGCTTCTTCGGTTCCCTTTTCCGCCGCCGCCAGCAGCCCCAACCTGACCCGCTCGACGAGATCCCCGCCTTCCAGCGCGCCGCGCAAAAAGACGATCCGGCTCCAGCCCATCCCACCAGCATTTGGGAGCGCAGAGCCACAGCAGAAACCGCTCCCGCCGTTCCCGCCGCCGCGCCCCCGCTAATTCAGCCAAGGCCCAGCCAGACCGCGCCCGTCTTGGGCATCTCCAAGAGCCTCGACTTCGACGATTGGGACACCCCCAAGCCGGACAAAACCACGGGTGCCCCTGGTATCGATTTTGGGACCAGGGAAAGCACAAATCCGCCCCAGCATGACCAACGCCCCACCCCCATCCGCCCCATCGCCACGCCCTTGGCGCCAACAGGCTTCGTCCAGCCTGAAGAGATAGCCATCCACCACCGCGCCGACGCCGACATCCGCACCGTCACCGTCGCGCCCAAGCACGTAAGCGGCTTCAAGCTTCCCCCCAGCACCCTGCTCACCGCCAGCACAGGCCCCCAGGCCGTCCGCGAAGACGACCTCCGCGAGGAAGCAAAAGTCCTGGTCGAGAAATGCGCCGAGTTCGACGTCCGCGGCCAGGTAGTCCAAATCAACCCCGGGCCGATGGTCACGACGTATGAGTTCAAGCCCGAAGCCGGCGTCAAGTACTCCCGCGTCACCGGCCTCGCCGACGACCTCTGCCTCGCCATGCGCGCCGAGTCCATCCTCATCGAACGCATGGCCGGCAAATCCACCGTCGGCATCCAGGTTCCCAACCACGAGCGCGAAACCATCCATCTCCGCGACGTCCTCGAGTCGGAGACCTTCGCCAAATCCAAAGCCCGCCTCACCCTCGCCATGGGCAAGGACATCAACGGCCGCATCGTCACCGCCGACCTCGCCTCCATGCCTCACGTCCTCATCGCAGGCTCCACAGGCAGCGGCAAATCCGTGGCCATCAACGCCATGATCATGTCCCTGCTCTTCCGCACCACCCCAGCGCAGGTGCGCCTCATCCTCGTCGATCCCAAGCGCGTCGAGCTCGGCATGTACGAAGGCGTCCCGCATCTCTTCACGCCCATCATCACCGAGCCCAAGCTCGCCGCCAACGCCCTCCGCAACGCCGTTCGAGAAATGGAACGCCGCCTCAAACTCCTGGCCAGCCGCAGCGTCCGCAACATCGAGCAATATAACAAGCTTTTCGAAGGTGCAATGCCCTCCCTCTTCGACGACGCCCAGGACGACCAGCCGCTCCCCTTCATCGTCATCATCATCGACGAGCTAGCCGACCTGATGATGCTCGACCGCGCCAACGTCGAAGAGTCCATCACCCGCCTCGCGCAAATGGCCCGCGCCGTCGGCATCCATCTCATCCTCGCCACCCAGCGCCCCTCGGTCGACGTCATCACAGGGCTCATCAAAGCCAATGTGCCCACGCGCATTAGCTTCCGCCTCGCCACCAAAGTCGACTCGCGCACCATCCTCGACACCAACGGCGCCGAAGCTCTCCTAGGCCGCGGCGACATGCTCTTTCTCCCGCCCGGCACCAGCCGCCTCATGCGTCTGCACGCGCCTTATGTTAGCGAGAAAGAAACCGCCGCCATCGTAACCTTTTGGAAAGACCAGGGCCAGGCAGAATACGTAGAAGGCTTCCTCGAGTCGCCCAAAGACGATCGCGCGCCCGCAGACGGCTCCAACGGCGACCCCGACGAGAACGACCCCCTGTTCAACGACGCCGTCCAGTTAGTCTTCGAATTCGGCAAAGCCAGCACGTCGTTGCTACAGCGCCGCCTGCGCATAGGCTACGGCCGCGCCGCCCACCTAATCGACTTAATGGAAAGAGATGGCTTAGTAGGCCCCGCCGACGGCAGCCGCCCCAGAGAGTTACTAAAAGCCCCAGGCTGGCTACACGAAGTCTCCGCCATCAACGAATAAGTGGGAACCCACTTTCCAATACCATATAAATGACTGTTATCCATTACCACCTAACTGACTGTCATCCTGAGCGGAGCAGGTCGCGCTTTTTGCGACCTGCGTAGTCGAAGGACCTGCGGTTGCTTTTGCGGTTGCTTTTGCGGTTGCTCTTGCAGTTGCATTTGCGTTTGCAGTTGGATTTGCATTTGCTCTTGCTCTTGTTCTTCATTGTCTTTTATTCATATCTGTCATCCTGAGCGAAAGGGGCCCCGAACGCTTTTCAGTTCGGGGGTGGTGAGTCGAAGGACCCGCGGTTGCTTTTGCTCTTGCAGTTGCTCTTGCTCTTGCCTTTGCTTTTCCAGAACACACGCAAATCAACCCAACTTGCCCACAGTCGGATCAACCACATACCACCCTTCGCTCAAATCATTCCAAGTTGGGTTGTTCGCTTCAATCAAAGCAATCTACTTTGCCCGAACCCATCCCTTCAGCTGCTTCTCCCTCGCAATGGCACTCTCCGGTCCAGTAAACCGCTCAAACCAAACAAGCCGGTTGCAGTTATACATCGCGGAGAATCCCGAGTGCTTCCTTTGCTTATGCTCAAACACCCGCTTCAAAAGGTCATGGGTAACTCCAGTGTAAAGCGTGTGGCTCCGGCTGGCCACAATGTAGGCGCCATAAACTCTTTCTTGCATAGCATCTTTCTTCTACTCTTGTCCCTGCCCTTGCTGCTGCAGTTGCTTTTGTTTCCCTTGAACACCCCAAGAAACTGACTGTCATCTGAGCGAAGGCGGGTAGCCAAGTTATCCCCTCACTCTTCAACTAAACAGAAAAGGCAATCCCCATTCATCGTAGCCTCGTCGCGACCGATCGCATAATTTTCAGTCCGCGCCCTCCACCGTAGGAAGTCCCAACGCCAGTTGCTGTCGGAACCGCGCTTCACACAACGGGTTGAGCTGCTCCTCTTCCTTCGTCACTTCAGGCTGCAGAAATCGTGTCGATTCGACTGTTCCGTCCTTGAGCACATCCACTCGGATCAGCTTGTCGTACCCGTAGCTCTGGACCACGGCGTTAAGCTCCTGCGGCAGAGCAACCGCCGGAAGTGGAAACCGCTGACTGCGTGCGTATCCCGGTACGTCCATGCTCACCGGAATGCCATATTGCTGAAGATAGTCGGACCGTCCCTCAACCTGCACCATGTGAGTCGCGCCGGAGCCCCAGTCCCCACCCTTGGCCTGCGAGACATTCACGCTCACCAGCGCACCGCTGACTTCGTAATTGGCCGACACCACAACAAACTCCGGCGCAGCCCGAAGCACCCTCACTAAGCTCACCGAGGTAAGTGGAGGTAAGTTCTGTGGACTTGCAACCTCCGCGGGCATAACATCGATGGACGAACGGAAATAGGATTCCACAGACACCGAGCTATATCCCCGTTGAATCGGGCTTGCATAGAAGCATTCCTTCTGGATATACACGTTTCCGAACGCGCCGCTCAGAATCAGGTCGGTCTTCACTGTTCTATCTAAGACCTGTTTGGTGTTGGTCTCCAGGTAGAGCAGACGCACGGCCGAACTTTTCCCCGGCCTTTGCTCAAAGTGGTTCACCGTTGTGAATCCGGTCGCTGTGTGGAAAAAGAAGTAATAGGAACCCGGGTCGCTTGGTTCTCCAAGCCAGCGGGGACCAACAGGAATCAGATGCAGACCAGCATCGATATGCATCTCGCGGACGTTGAAATTGCTTAACTCACAAGCAGTGCCCATGAGAAGCAGAACCGCACTTACCACGGCAACTCCGATAATTCTCGATCGTGATTCCACGCCGAGAGTGTAGCACGAGCGCTCAGTTCGCATGGCGGTTGGCACATTCATTCCGCCATGTTCCACCAAAGAGGGGCAGTTATGCGCATTCATCGCAGTCTCATCGCGATGAATGGAGGCAGGTTCTGAGGCCTGTGCGAGCCTCCCGCGAGCGTGTGGCCCCACCGCAGGTGCAGGATGGCCCCACCGCAGGTGCTCACCACTTCAGCGTCGCAAACATCGCCACGGCCGACGCGCCCATAAACACGAAAGCCGTCCACACCAGCACATTAGAAATCGGCCCGCTCCGGTACTCACCCATGATCTCTTCGTTGCCGGCAATCCGCGCAATCAGGAAGATCAATGGCACCGCGACCACGCCGTTGATCACCGCCGTCACCACCAGCGCCTGGATGGGATTGATGCCGACAAAGTTAATCATCAGCCCGATCAGCGTTGCAATCGTGATCACTCCATAAAATCCGTGCGCGCGCTTCAACTTCAGGTTCAGCCCGGTTCTCCAGTTCAGCGCCTCTGAAAGCGCGTAGGCGGCCGATCCTGAGAAAACAGGTACGGCAAGAAATCCCAATCCAATAATTCCCAGCGCGAATATCGATTCAGCCAGAAAACCCGCGTGTGGAAAGGTATGAACCAGCGGCTCCAGCGCCTTGGCCGCCTGCGCCGCGCTTGTAATGTTCTTCACCCCATTGCCGTTCAGCACCGTGGCTGCCACCACGATGATGCACCAGGTGGTAATCTGCGACGACAGCATGCCGAAGAAAGTGTCCAGCCGCAGCCGCTGGATGTATCTCCCGGTCACAGCGGGCAATCCTTTGCGCAGCATGTGCTTGCTCCGCTCTTCTTCCACTTCTTCTGAAGCCTGCCAGAAAAACATATAAGGCGAAATCGTGGTGCCGATCACGCCCGTGATGATGAAGAAGAATGCTGGGGTGAATTCAATGTGAGGAATAAACGTCGCCTTCAGAATGGTGCCCCACGGCTCTTTCACCAGAAACACCGTGATCACGTACGAAAGCAGCGTAAGACAAAGCCATTTCAGAATGGTCGCGTACATCTTGTAAGACGTGAATATCTCAAGGATAAGAATGATTGCGGTGAAGAACAGCACAAGCACAGCAAAATTGACAGGTACGATGAGCTGAGCCGCCGCGCCCATCGCCCCCAGATCGGCGCCCAGATTGATGGTGTTGGAAACCAGAATCAGTAT
>JBEKZG010000309.1:0-5141 GCA_049510095.1 Occallatibacter sp. | reverse complement strand
CGGAAGCGCCAGGTACTCCCGCTCAATGCCGCCCAGCACCACGCTCGGCCACTCGGTCAGGTGCACAACCGTTTCAATCAGCGCCTCGTCTTCGCGCCAGCGTGCGCCTTCAACGGTGCGTGTCGTCGCATCCAGGGCCTTGCGAATCAACTCACGACGCTCCGCCACATCCACAACCACGCTCGCCGCCCGCAGCTTTTCCCGGTAGAGGCGCGCGGCCTCCACAATCACCGGCGCTTCCCCATGCAGGATGCGATGCCCGCGGCTTGCGTCTCCAGCAGCGATTCCCGCAATCTCCAGTGGAACCACGGCTGAATCAAGCAGAGCAACAACCCAGCGTACCGGCCGAACAAAACGCTCCGGCTTCCCCGCGCGCCAGTACATGTTCTTGGCCCAATAAAGACCCAGAACTTCCTTCGGCAATTCGGAAGCCAGCAGGTCAGCCGCCGCCCGTCCCTCCCGCTTCACCGTCGCGCCCACATATTCGCCCTTGGCATTGCTAATCTTCTCGAGAGACGCAACAGCCACACCAGCCTTCTTCGCAAACGCCTCGGCAGCCGCAGTCGGCGCGCCATCCTTGAATGCGACCTTCCACGACGGGCCGGTCAATTTCTCTTCCGTGTCCGCCTGAGCAGCCAGCACATCCTCCACGAGCAGGGCAAGCCGGCGCGGCGTCGAGTAAGTTGTTACCTTGGCGCCAGCGCCCAGCAGCCGCTCCCGCGTTAGTAACTCACTCACGCGCCGGCCTAACTCGGCCTCTGCCCCGGCAATCATCCGGGCCGGAACTTCCTCCAGCCCAATCTCCAACAAAAAATCCGCCATAACTTATTGCTTTCTCGCTGACTTGCTAACTAGCTAACTTGCTGCACCGCGTATGTCTTGGCCACTCCAACCGTCAGCGCCCGAATACGCCCAATCACACCAACCCGCTCTGTCACGCTGATCGCTCCCCGCGCATCCAGCAAATTAAACAGGTTCGAGCATTTAAGAGCTAACTCATACGTCGCCAGCAGTGGAAACCGCCGCTTCTCCTCGGGACTTGCGTCTTCGCTGGCCAACAGCGCATTGGCCTTCTCAATCAGCGACTGTGCCTCGGCCTCGTAGAGATTGAAATGCGTCCAGAGCTTGTCAGTCTCGGCAACCTCGAAGTTATACACGCTGAACTGCAACTCCTCGGCCAGCCTGACATCGCCATAAGTCACTCGAGCGCCTGTCTCCGGATCGATAGCCCACACAATGTCGTAGATCGAGTCCACATCCTGCAGGAACGCCGCAATCCTCTCCAGCCCATAAGTCAGTTCCGCGCAAATTGGATCGAGGTCCAGCCCGCCGCACTGCTGAAAGTAAGTGAACTGCGTAATCTCCAATCCATCCAGCATCACCTGCCAGCCCACACCCCACGCGCCACCCGCAGGCCACTCCCAGTTGTCTTCCTCAAACTTCAGGTCGTGTTGCCCCAGGTCGATTCCAATCGCTTCCAGCGATTCCAGGTAAAGCTCCTGCACGTTCACCGGCGGTGGCTTCAGAATCAACTGGAACTGCGTGTGCTTGAAGAGCCGGTTGGGATTTTCACCATACCGCCCATCTGCCGGCCGCCGCGATGGCTGTGCATACCCCACACGATACGGCTTTGGTCCCAGCACGCGCAGAAATGTCTCCGGCGCCATCGTGCCCGCGCCCACTTCCACGTCGTAAGGCTGCTGCAAAACGCAGCCGCGTGCCGCCCAAAAACTCTGCAAGCGGAACAAAAGCTCCTGAAATGTAAGCGGCTTGGTCTTCGCAGTGGCAACAGACCCAGAAGATGAAGCGTTGAATGAAGGCAAGTGAAAACTCTCTCTCAGCGGAACTCCAGCAATTTTACCAGCCGCTCCTCCGTCACCCTCCCAGCCGCCCCAGCGCCTCCGCCGTCCGCAGCTTCCGTTCCAAATGCCGCTCCAGCGACTGCCAGGTGAACCGCCGCAAATCCTGCGCCCGCCGCCGAGGCCAAACTTCGCCCGCGAACGCCGAAGCCGGCGCCCGCAGCATCCTTTGCGCCAACTGCCACGAGTCGCCCGAAAGCCCGCTCGAGTTCCCGCTTCGATGCACCGCGCAAAACAGTCCATCGCCAAGCGTGTTGAAGCTGATCTCCCCCGCCCCCAGTGCTTCGCCGCATGCGGTGCAATGGCCGATATCCGGCAGCAGCCCCATCAGCCGCGTCATCCAAAGCGAAAAATACGTCAGCGGCATCCACGGCTGCTCCACGGTCGTCTGCTCCAGCACCGCCAGCAGCAGCCGAAACACCGTCTCCTGCGGATCGTGTTCGGGCAGCGCTTCATCCAGCAGTTCAGCAAAAAAGCTCAATACCGCCATGCGCGTGTGATCCACCGGCGCCGACAGCGGAGAACGCACAATTTCCAATTGATCCAGCCGTACCAGCTCTTGCCGTGGACGCTCCGCAAACCACGCCCGCGCCACGGTCATCGGTTCCAGCGCCCCGCCAAACCGTTTGCGGCTCTTCAGCGCCGACTTCGCAATGCCCGTCACCCGTCCGTAATCACGTGTGAAAAAGCTCACAACCAGGTCGGCCTCCTGTACCGGCCAGGTGCGCAAAACCACGGCTTCTGACGTCAGTACGCTCATGCGTTTACTATCTTCGCACTCCCGCCGCCGCCCCGCCGAGCGTTACAATTGCGTTAGAGGATCCAAATGCCTACCGCAATGGTCACCTTCAACGGCCGCATTACTCTTCCTTCAAATGTACGCAAAGAACTCGGACTCAAAACCGGCGACAACGTCGATTTTGTCGAAATCGAGAAAGGCCGGGTCGCCATCGTCCCCGGTTCCTTATCCCTCATGGACCTGGAAGACCTGGACGACGACTCCATCGACGCCAGTTCCGAGGAGAGCTGGGCAGAAATGGAACATTCCATTTAGCGCCTTCAAACCTACCGCATCATTCTTCAATTCCCTGCTCACAAACAACAGCGCGCATTCCGCCCAGCGGAATGCGCGTTGCCACAGCTATCGACATCGGGCTACAACCCGCCGAAGTTTAGCGTCCGTAGTGCGCGGCGTTCTTCTCGGTAAAATGCGCCCACTTCTCCGGCAGATCGTCCTGAGCAAAAATCGCCGAAACCGGGCAGGCAGGAACGCAGGCGCCGCAATCGATGCACTCGACCGGGTCGATAAACAACTGGTCCGTCTCGGCGAAACCGTCTTCGTCCTTCTTGGGGTGAATGCAATCGACGGGACACGCGTCCACGCAGGCGGTGTCCTTGGTGCCGATACAGGGTTCTGCAATGATGTATGCCATCTGTGTTTTTCTCCGTGGAGACGAACTCTCGACGCTGATAGTAGCACAGGACACCCAGAGCCTGACTCACCTTCCGCATCCCAAGTTTTGCCATGCGGGAATCAGAACGATTATCCGCATTCTCGGTCCAAATGCGGAACCATATTCGCGAGTCGCCCCGGAGTGAAGCCTATCCAGCCACTGCCGCCCGCGCCGCCCGCCGCTCCGCAAACTCCTGCGGCGTCGGAATCGGCGCAAGATCCCGCCCGGCAAACATGTTCGCAAACAGGCCCACGACTTCCTCGTGAATCAATCCATTCGAGGCCAAAGTCTCTTCGCTGTTCAGTTGGAAGGCTCCTCCGGCAAAGTCCGTCACCCGCCCACCGGCCTCCTGCACCAGCAAAACCCCCGCCGCCGTATCCCACGGATTCAGATTGAATTCCCAGAACCCTTCCAGCCGTCCACATGCCACATAAGCCAGATCCAGTGCGGCCGACCCCGCACGCCGCACCCCGTGCGAGCGCAGCGTGAATTCCTGGTAAAAGTGGATATTCGGGCTGTTGTGGCGTTTGCGGCTCGGGAAGCCCGTCGCCACCAGCGACTCGGCCAGCTCCGGCGTCTTCGAAACTCGGATCGCCTTTCCATTCAGCCACGCTCCCCGCCCCCGCTCGGCAGTAAAGAGTTCATCCCGCATCGCATCGTAGATGACCCCTGCCACCAAAATTCCATCTTCCCCTGGTTGGATGTCCGCAGGCCGCTGCTCCAATCCCAGAGAAACGCAAAAATGCGGAAATCCATGCGCAAAGTTCGTGGTCCCATCCAGCGGATCGACATACCACCGGAACTCGCCCTCCATCCGTTCCCGAGTGCCTTCTTCGCCGTACACGCCATGGCCAGGGAAAGCCTCGGCCAACCTGCCGCGGACCAGTTTCTCCACCGTCCGGTCGGCCACCGTCACAATGTCCACATCGCCCTTGTATTCGGTCTCCACGCCCTGCCAGAAAAACTCGCGAAGCCGCGCACCCGCCTCTCTGGCGATAACCGAAGCGTTGGGAACCCAATTCAGATCGGCATTCAGAATGTCGCTCAAGAGCCCGCCCCAGACTCAAGGCTCCCGATGGCTCCTGCCTGATCTTCGGTCCGGTTCACGCGCTTGCGGCCTGCTTCTGAGATCGAGCGAATCTGGTGCTTGTAAATAAACAGGTTCGGCTGCCCCACGCGTGTGAGCCGCAACATCGCGTCGTCGAAATACTCAATCCAGCCGCGAACCATTTCCCCGTCGCGCAGCTTGATGGTGACAGCCACCTGGCGATCGCTAAGGGACTTCAGATAGAGCGCTTCCTGGCCGGTCTCGCCGGGCGGAGGAGCCTTAGAGCGCCGGCGTGCAGTTAAAGGCGGAGTCATATTCCAATCTTAGATGCAAATCAGCGGGACAGCGACCGCAGGCCCGGAAAATTTCCTAGTTTCCTCTGCCCTGCGAATCCATGTAATAGCCCGTCTTGTGCCGTACGTTGAAATCCTGAAGCGCCGCTCTCGGCACGGTCACCAGCAGTCGGTGGAAATTCCTTCCCGGTTCCTGGTGTTGCGGATAGTAGCCAATCAGGTATTGCGTGCGCAGGTCCTCGCTCACATGCGAAAAGGCCTTGTCCAACCCGCCTTCGCTCACGTAGTAGCTCTTGCCGCCGGTCTGCTCCGCCAGCGTGATCAGCGCATGTTCCCCGCCCAGGTCGCGTCCGGCGCTTGACTCAATCGGCACGTCGATAAGCGAGTAAATCATCACCTCATTGCGCAGAGCCGACTCCAGCGCCTGCGCGTAGGTACTGCTCTTGGCCGTATCGCCGCCATCTGAAACAAGCACAAGTATCTTGCG
>JBEKZG010000308.1:0-5162 GCA_049510095.1 Occallatibacter sp. | reverse complement strand
CTTTTGGGAGAATCGTCAACGCCGCGCCCTCGCCCACCTTATACGTCTCCGCAAAGCTGCGCTGGTCAATCCCCATCGACAACCGCCCGCGCGAATCGATATAGAAAAGCTCCTTGCCCACTGGCACATCGCTGAACGTCTTCACAAACGGAAAAACATAATGCTTGCCGTCGAGCGTAACCGGAACCTGGTCGCCAAGTTTATATCCAAGTTTGAAGAATGTCTCAGCCGGTTCATTCAGCACAAGGTTGCCAAAGGGCCCATCGGTCCCAATTACCTCGCCATGAAGGCCCATCTCATCAAGGGTCGCGTTATGCACACTGAGCCGCACCAGTTTCGCAACATCCAGCGCCGGCCCAGCCTGTGTCCAGTCATCGCCCCGCGCCAGATACGCGCCCGCTGGCGAAAAGATGTCGCGCCCATGAAACGTCGACGAAATCCCCGACCCGATCATCCACGCGGGATTCGTAATCTCGCGCGCCTCCACAATTCCATCGCGGTCTTGCACCAGTGTCAGCAGCCCATTGTCCGGCAACACAAAAAATTGACCCACGCCCGATTTAGCGATGATGGATTTACGCTTCGACCCCACCGTAGGATCGATCACCACCACAAACACCGCATCCTTGGGGAAGTAAGGCGCCGACCCAGCCAGAAACCGCGCGCCCATGGCAATGTTGTAAGGCTCCGACTGATGCGTGATGTCGATGATCCGCACGCCCGGCGCAACCCCAACCATCACCGCCTTGCAAATGCCCACAGCATCGTCCTTCACGTCGAAGTCCGTCATGAAGCCAATGACCTTCGAAGGCGCAGCCTGCTGCGCCGCAACCGTAATTGCCAACGCAACCGCCATCGCCGCCGCAATCAAAACTCTCTTCTTTCTTTGCACTCGCATACCTCACTTTTCCCCTTAATCGTACTTAATGATCAGTTGCAGGGGCAGACGGAACAACACGGAGGCGCTTGATTATCACCATCACGCACAGGGTCAATCCACCTACGAACCCGCTTGCGTAGGAAGCGGTATGCGCCCACCAATCTGCAAGAAATCTCCTGTCCAGTTCATGAGGCAAAATGCCAGAGAAACCTGGCGGCATCGAGCCCCAGAAGTATCCGATTGTCCCAAAGACCGAAGCGCAAATGGCCATAAATATCAACAACCGAACCACCCAGGGAACCAACTGCAGAGCCGTGAGCCTGTTGCGGCGCCCAGAACGCGCAGCTGTACTTAGTAGCAAGCCGATGATTGCGCCGGCCCACCATGTTGCGATGATGCCCCATCGAATCCCCAACAATGTTGGAGATTGAGTCGCGAACACCGGAGGATGAAATACGGTAAAGTACTCAATACAAATTCGGGCGGTGAATTGGTCGTGAACGATCCCGTACACGACCGACGCCAAAATACATCCGAAGATGATTTTTGATCGTTCCACGCGCCAGTATACCGGCCATGTCGCTGCATCCGCAGGGGAGAATAGAACCATTTTCGATTGTGATCAGTTGTTTCTCCCCCCCGTTTTCCCTCCTTGTCCGGTACTATCGCAATCAATGAGCCTTCCAATCCGCCTTCTTCCCACCTTTCTTCTCCCGCTGAATCTGGCCGCGACAGCCTTAGCCCAACCCCGCCCCATCCCAGTAAAGGTCGTCGTAGTCACCATGTTCGAAGTAGGCGAAGACACCGGCGACCAGCCAGGCGAGCTTCAATACTGGGTCGAGCGCGATCACCTCGACAGCGTTTATCCGCTCCCCGCCGGCTATCACGCCGTCCGCATGAATGCCAGCGGCGAGATGGCCGTGCTCACCGGCCAGGGCACCGCCCACGCTGCCTCCACCATCATGGCCCTCGGCCTCGACCCGCGCTTCGACCTCACCCATGCCTACTGGATCGTCGCGGGTATAGCAGGAGGCAGCCCCGATCGCGTCTCGCTCGGCTCGGCCGCATGGGCTCGCTTCGTCGTCGATGGCGATCTGGGCTACGAAATCGATGCGCGCGAAATCCCGCCCGATTGGTCCACCGGCTACCTCCCGCTGCGCAAGGCCAAACCCTTTGAGCCGCCAGCCGCACCGATCGATGGCCAGGTCTACGCCCTCAATGCATCCCTCGCGCAGTGGGCATTCAACCTCACTCGCTCGACGCCGCTACGCGATTCCGATCGTCTCAAAGAAGTCCGCAGCCGTTTCGACGGAGCAGCCGCGCAACGCCCACCCTTCGTCACCATGGGAGACGAACTCTCGTCTTCCACTTACTGGCACGGCAGGCTCCTCGACGCATGGGCCGCGGAATGGGTTCCTTACTTCACAGGCGGCAAGGGCGAGTTCGCCACCACCGCCATGGAGGACACCGGTACGCTCCAGTCACTGCAATTTCTGGCCAACGCGAAGCGCGTGGACCTCAACCGAGTCATGGTCCTGCGCACCGTCAGCAACTTCGACCGCCAGCCCCGCGGCGTCAGCGCCGCTGAAAGCCTCGCCAACCAGCGCATCGGCGCATACAGTGGCTATTTGCCGTCTCTTGAAGCCGCTTACACGGTTGGGCATTCGGTGGTGAGCGAGTTGCTAAGCCACTGGACGCTCTTTGAGCGGAGGATCCCCAGCGCAGATCATCCGGCTCAGCACGAGCCTTAGCGAAGTGTGATGCAAAATTCTCTCAGCCTATTCCGAGTTCATTCCGAGCCAGTTCGACAATCTGACCGCGGCTTTCCTTCCAGGCTTCCCATACTGAAACACACCAGCTTCGGATCATGGCATCTCTGGCCTGGCCCGGAGCGGCAGCAAGAACATCCCGAATCTCAACAGCGCCTCTCTCTTTCGGAATCTGTGGCCGAACCCACTGCCGATTGCGTCTTGCGAGCTGCATGTGCGCCTTCTGCACCTGCTTGCCGGTAAACTTCTTCTCCACGTGCAAGTACAATCCGATAAGGGCGAAGACAATGTAAATCGGCTTTGAAGTCGAATCGGCATGCTGAGCTGCATAAGCGTCGACGATGTTCTGATGGATAAATGAACGATCTGGATGCGCCAGTGTGTAGTAGGCCAGTTCGTTGTAGAGATCCTGATCCGATGCCATATTCTGCCTCGCAAAGACTCCGTGCCTTCGGATATGAAATGAAGTGCGAAGGAACTCTTGCGCCAGACCAACCGTCTCCCTTGAGAATATCACCACTAAAATGAGAGTTACCCATAGTGCCTCGGAGCGATCCTCTTGGCTGGACTGGGGTGGACAGTGCAGAATGCTTAGGTTTAACAAATCTTGAATTGGTTGCGTTCTGCTTCGGCCAGCGCTCTTGGTCGTTAGCGAGCGCGCAATCGTAAGGAAGCCTTCATGCATTCTGTCTGGTTGGGTGAGTTCCTGGGCACGCTGATCCTGCTGTTGTTGGGCAACGGCGTCAACGCCGGTGTAACCTTGCGCAAGTCCTTTGCAGCGGACTCCGGCTGGATGGTGATCGCCACCGGGTGGGCGCTGGCCGTCCTCTGCGGCGTGCTGGTGGCGCAAGCCTTCGGCAGCCCCGGAGCCAATCTCAATCCCGCCATCACGCTGGCAGGTGCAGTCAACTCCGGCGATTATTCGCAGCTCCTCTACTTCTGGTCCGCGCAGTTACTCGGCGCAATGGCCGGAGCAGCTCTCGTGACGCTGCACTATGCACCCCACTGGGCGCTTACGCCGGGTCCAGTCGACAAGCTTGGCATCTTCTGCACCAACGCTGCGGTCCGCAGTCCTGTTTTCAACATCCTCAGCGAAGTAATCGGCACGGCTGTGTTGGTCATGGTGGCCGCAGCCATCGGCTCGCACGGAGTCGCCGCCAGCGGTCCCGCTCCCGGCCTTGCGCCATGGCTTGTAGGCAGCCTGGTGTGGGGCATCGGTCTTTCTCTTGGCGGCACCACGGGTTACGCCATCAACCCCGCGCGCGATCTCGGGCCCCGCCTTATTCATTGGCTGCTGCCCATCCCCGGCAAAGGCGGATCGAACTGGCGGTATGCGCCCATCCCTATCATCGGCGACCTTGCGGGAGCAGCACTGGCAGGGCTCCTGCTGCACTACGCGCATCTATAAATCTATCTACTCCAGCAACGAAGCAACCACCGCCAGCGCCGCAATCGCCGCCGTCTCCGCGCGCAGAATGCGCGGGCCCAGGCTAACGGCGCGCCAGCCATTCGCGTCAAAGAGCGCTTCTTCCTCCGGCGCCCATCCGCCCTCCGGACCAATCGCAATCTCCAGCACGGGCATCTCCGCTTTCTCTTGCCGCAACACTTCGTCCAATGCATAACGCAAAGTCGTCGTCCGTTCCTGCTCGGCCAGCACAATGCGCGTCGCTGTCGATGCGGCCCGCACGCGTTCCGCCAGAATCACGGGATCATGAATCACCGGCAGATCCGAACGCCGCGACTGTTGCGCGGCCTCATGCGCAATCCGCCGCCAGCGCTCCACGCGCTTCTCCGCAGCCCGCGCAAGATGTTTCTCCGTCCTGCGCGCAATCACCGGAGCCACCGCGGCCACTCCTAACTCGGTTGCCTTCTCCAGTGCCCATTCCATGCGGTCGAATTTATACACGGCCATCACCAGCGTCACAGGCAACGCCGGGTCGGCCTCCACCTCGGCAATCAGGTTGAAACGCACTTCATCGGCAGCAACGGCGGCCACTTCAGCATGAAACACGTGGCCCCCCGCCACCACATCCGCTTCCATCCCCGGCTCAGCGCGCAGTACCCGCGCCATATGCTGCGCCTGCCCGCCCACCAGTGTTGCGGTGGCTTCATCCCAGTGTTCGGCTATCCATCGGCGTCTCGCCACATCTCTCTCCCCAACGTTTAAATGCTGCTAGAAGTCTATTCCACCCGCACAAACACTGAGGGGGACGCTTGATGCGTCCCCCTCAGTGTTGCCTTTTGTTGTTGCCTTCAGTTGGATGGTCCGCTACTACTTCTTCTTTGCTGCCTTCTTGGCGGCTGCCTTCTTCGCGGGTGCCTTCTTAGCTGCTTTCTTAGTTGCCATTTTTCCTATTCTCCCTTTTCGATGGTTTGCATCGATCCTGCAATAGTTATATTGCAGTTGATGAATGTATAGATTTATCAAAGATAAGTGTCAAGAGAAAAACGCACCAAGAGTGGAAAAATGGTCAACAATTTTTCCGCTTTGCATTGAGATTCAATTTGCAAGG